>NZ_BMVN01000014.1:159132-214186 GCF_014650735.1 Streptomyces canarius | reverse complement strand
CGTCTTCGGCCTGACCGGCGGTGAGGACGAACACCAGCGGCCGGCACCGGCCGTCGGCCGTCGCCCGCGAGGTGGATCTTCGTGGTCAGTCCGCCGCGGGACCGGCCGATGGCGTGGTCGTCCGGCTCGCCGGCCGGGGCCCCTTTGTGCGGGCCCCGGCAGCGTGCTGGTGAGCGCGCACGATGGTGGAGTCCACGGACACGGCCCAGTTGAGGTCCTCGTCCGCGTCGGCCTGGGCGACCAGGGTGGTGAACACCCGCTCCCAGGTGCCGTCGACGGCCCACGTCCGCAGCCGGTTGAGACGCCCCGCCAGTTGCCGTACCTCTCCGGCAGGTGCACCCACTGGGTACCGGTCTGGAACTTGAAGGCGATCGCGTCGATCACCTCACGATGGTCCCGCCAGTGGCCACGGATGGGTGGCATGGTCGGCATGGCGGAGCGGGATGTTTTGGGGCGGACGGCGGTGCACTACGCGGCTGCCGATGGGGACGCGGATGCCTTGAGGGTACTTTTGGCCGAGGGTGCCGCTCCTGGGGAAGCCGATGCCGCGGGCTGGATGCCGCTGCATTCTGCGGCGCAGGCCCAGGCTCCAGCGGCCGTCGAGGTTCTCCTGGCTGCCGGCGCGTCGTGTGATGCTGCGGACCGTCATGGCAATACACCGCTGTCTAAGGCGGTGTTCGGGTCGCGGGGCGAGGGGACAATGATCCGGCTCCTGTTGGAAGCCGGTGCTGACCCTGACCGGGAGAACGGTCAGGGTGTGAGTCCACGGGCGCTGGCTGAACGGATCGCCAACTATGACGTGGCTGCCTTCTTTCCGACCGAGGACCGGACGTCGTCCTAAGCTCTGCCGCCTGTCGTTTGCCGTCGCCGCCCTCGCTCAGGAATCGCGACCGCCAGCGGCAGAGCCCCGGTCAACCGCGTGCCGGGAAGCCAGGGCTATTACGCCGTAATAGCCCTGCGCCTCACGACTCCCTCCGCACCGAGAAGCCGCCCGAAGACGATTCACAGTCTGTGAAACGGCGCTCGGCGGGGCAGGATGTCAGCATGAAGAAGCGCGCGCGAAGTGCGAGCCGTCCTACAAAACCGCTGGTCAAGGCCCCGATGCGGATCGGTTCCCTCGATGCTCCAGCCGTCGTCGGTGAACTACGCAAGATCCATGAGGACGCAGAAGATCCCGACGTGGAGCGCATGCCTGCCGATGACGAACTGTTCGGTGCGCTCGTCTATGCCGAGAAGCACGTACAGGCGCTGCGCAGACAGTCACCTGAAGTGCAGCGTGCCGCGGCGCTGAAGCGCGTGCAGCTGTGGGAGTACCTCCGAGAGCAGACCGAGATCCACCAGGTGCGAGCAGTGGACGACGCCCGCCGAGCGGGAGCCCAATGGATCGAGTTGGCTCCCGCGTTGGCTGTCGGCGCACCGAACGCTGCCTACAACAAGGCGAAGCGACTGAAGGCCGTTCAGCTCATCGACGAGACGCCTCAAGCACACCCCGTACGTCGGACGCCTGAGGCAGTCCTCAGTGCTGAGCGACGGATTGCCTTGGAGCAGGCTGCCGAGCGCCGCGCCCAGGAGGCGGCGCAGCGGCGGCATGAGGTGTTGGTACCAGTGGTAACCCGTCTGCTGGAGCAGCGCGAGTCCTTGCAGTGCGATGAGGACGCCGACTATTGGCTGGAGGAGATCGAGGCGGTACTCCCCCATTGCCAGACTCCGCTGCAAATGGTGAGCCTGAACCGCTATCTCGATGCAGCCCTGCGGGCTCTGCTCAAACTGGAGCAGCGTACGGGCCGTTCACCAGCGTTGACCGAGGAGGCCCGGCTGGCTTTGGCCGCTGCTGTGGAGCTGCAACAGGGACCGGGGGCCAGTCATGAGCCCGACTCCCCCGGCGCCATGGCGCATGGTGTGTGACTGTCGTTTCGTTCAGGGCGAGGTCGGCAGATGGCCGCGATGCGGAGTGCGGTCGGAAGGCACGAGGGTCTCCGGGCTATTACGCCGTAATAGCCCGGACCGCCAACGCTCCGACTGCACCCCCACGAACCGCCGCTGGTCGAGGTCGCGCCCGGCAAGCAGATGCCCGGCCCGCTCTGTCGCTGCCTTCATTTCCGGGCATAGCCATGTAGTCGGAGGAAGCGGCGGCGTCAGATCCGACCGTCCCGGACCGCTGTAACACGCTCGACCACCCAACGACCCTTGCCGAGATCGGACCCGTGCGCGGCCCCGCAGCGCGGGCGTCGATGCCCGGCTCCGGGCGAGTCATCGGAGTTCGTTGCCGATGTGTTCGCCTCGCCCCGCTGCAACGGCGGGATCAGCGACGGTGGGGCGCGTGTCATCCGCGGGAACTGAAGCTGACAGCCCTCGCCAGTCGATCCAGCCGATGGCCGAGCGTCTGCCGGACGGGAACATGAAGGCAGCAGTTCGTGAACCAGAGGAATGGGCTGCTGATCATCACAGGCGTCGGCGGGCCGGGATCCCTGACGAGGTCGGACACGCCTCCAAGACCCGTCTGGCGCTGGAGCTGCTGGGGCTGTGGGACCGTGTGGCCGGGCAGGGGCGGGCGGTGCCCGTGATCATGACGGATGCCGGCTTCGGCTGAAGCGTCTCCTTCCGGCTCGCGCTGGAGGAACGCGGCTGGTCCTATGTCGTGGCCGTCGACCTGAAGGAGACCGCACGGCGCGGACTTGGACCGCCGACGCTGCCCCGATACCGCGAGGCGCCCCCGGCCGCTGCCAGATCTGGTTGAAGAGTCGCCGTTTTCGAGGAGATCACGTGGCGGCAGGGCAGCAAGGGCACGGCACTTGCACCACCCGTAGCTGCCAGGAGTCCTTGCGTTCCATGCCGGGCAGTAGCCCAAGCAGATGAGGGCGGTGATGGCCCGAGGTCACCCCGGCTGAACCGGCCGACGATGCGGGTTGCGGCCTGCCCAACACCATGACTGCAACTCGTTCTGGAACAGGGTGACTGGCCGCCCGCTGCCCGAGGGCCCAGTGCGACCTCGCGTGAGCAGGAGGTGGAACTGGGCAATCCTTGCCGACTCCGAAGGCAGCGTCTGCTGTTGGTCTATTACGGCGTAATAGCTCCGCTGCGCAGACGTCACTCACAGTCGGAGCGGCGGTTGAAGACCTCGTTCCATACGTCGCCGCCATCAGCCCAGATCCAGAGCCAACGTCGCAGTGATGACGACGCATGTCGCAGGCCGTCATGTGGGTCCTCGCCCCATGCGGGCTCCCAACCGTAAGCGTCATAGACAAGCACCGGGTTGTCGACCGCAGTCGGTGAGTGGACGGCCACCCTTTACGAGCTCGTGCACGGTAGGCGGTGAGGCGTCGAGCTCTCGATCGTCGATCATGGTCGTGTGGTGGGAAACGCGTCTCGTGCAGCGATCATCAGCAACCGGAGGATCACGGGTCTGTCGGCTGATGTGCTCGCTGAACTTGTCGCCGAGGTGGGCCCGTTGTGGCACGAACCGCACCAGGCCAAGCTCGCGTCAAGGCCACGGAAGCGGGCTGTGGGCGCGGGCGCGAAGCACCGGCTGGTGTTCGTCGACCGGTTCCTGGCCACGCTTGTCCATCTCCGCCACGCTGCCACGCACGACGTGCTGGCCTGTTGGTTCGGCGTCGACCGCTCCACCATCACCCGTGCCATCGGCGAGGTGCGGCCACTGCTCGCCGAGCGGGGGTGCACCATCAGCCCGGGTATGCGTTTGCGGACCCTGGCCAACGTCGTCGACCATCTCGGCGCCAGCGGGAACACCGGGATCATCGACGGCACCGAGATCCGCGTCCGCCGCCCTGCTGCCGGCCGCAAGGACCGGGATGAGTTCATCTCAGGCAAGAGCAGGCAGAACGCCGTCAAGACCATGGTGGTCACGGACCCGCGGCCGGCAGCTGTGCGGACATCACGCACGCTCGTCAGTTAGGGCTGGTCAGGGTCTTGGCCGATGGGCCCGCAGTGGAAATCCTTGCCGATGCCGGCTACCAGGGCCTGGGTGCGCAGGCCGGCGGACGCGTGGTGACGCCACCACACCGAAAGTTCAAGAGGCAAGCTCCGGACTGGTACGAGGAGATGTACGAGCGGCAGCGTAAGGCGCACTCCTCGCGACGCATCCGCGTCGAGCACGGCATCGCCCATCTGAAGAACTGGCGTGCCCTGGCCCGTCACCTCGGCCGCCGCGAGCACATGAGCGACACCACCCAGGCCGTCGCCGCCCTGCTGTCCCATCAGCAGACCGCCGACCTGACCCCGGCACGACCCATGTGAACACCAAACCCCACCCAGGCCCACGACGCCTCACCGCCTACCGTGCGCGAGCTCGTTAGCTGAACTGTTCCGTTGCTGCCGTACGACACGATGTCGTCTCGGTCCTGGTCCAGCTACTCACTGCCGTCTTGCTCGGCTATCCACGCAACGGGGACGTCTGCTGTGTCGAAGCGCCGGCCTGGGTCGCACGCGCGCGAGCCCGCAGCTTCTCGATCAGCATGTTGTCGTTCCTCTCCCCGGTCTCGGGTGCAGCGCTGTGCGCAAGCGGGCCCAAGCGCCGGCCGACTCCGTCCCGTCCCGCAGACGACGCACTGGCAGTCATCCGGGGGTCGGGCTATTACGCCGTAATAGGTCGGCGATGACGCGGGCGTTGGCCAACGGCTGCGTCCTGAGGTCGTTCGGAGCTGACATCGCATGCCTCTCCAGGCGTGAGTACCCGCGACCTCATCGCCGGCTCCCCATGGGCTGCTCTCTGCCCGTTGGCCCGACGCGGCTCTGCTGCCCGGGCGGGTGCACGCTCCGGTGGGGCGAGGTCTCCAGCTTCTCATCGTGGGCGGCCGGGGTGTTCCCGACGTGGCGCCTGAGGCATCGTCAACCGCTGCCAGTTGGTGCTGGCTTCCCGGAATTCATTACGTGGCTGAGCCGAGTGGGGGGCTGATGGAGACATACGCGCGCCTGATCGTGCGCGTACCGGTACGTCGTGGCTGACTTTCTGTGGTGCGGGAGCAGTGGGGGAGAGGGGAGTAAGCGAGGGGAGTCACTGCACCGGTCATGGACCTGAGCCGAATGCGGAAACCCCGTACGGCGCTGAGTTGTAGATAAAGAGAGCGACGCCCCCGAAAGGGCTCTGACCTGCGGAAACAGGTCTCTGGACCCAGATCCTGTGAACTGCCAGGCAGTTCCTGTGACAGCAGAGGCGGATCCGTGGAACCGGGTGCCCAGTTCCGCAGATCGTGGCAGTCAGATCCCCTGGACTGCTACCACGGTTGGAGGAACCGCCAGGCGGTTCTGGGGGACTGCCAGGCAGTTCTCAGGAACTGCCACCACGTCCACAGGAACTGAGTACCGCTGTTCTACAGCAGCGGTAGATTGACGTCACGTACATCTCTCACGTAGAGGCAGCCGGTGTCGGGAAGGTCGCGGAGGGATCCCTTACGGCAGACGACACGGCCGACAGGCGGAGTTGATTGACTTCTTGCTCATGTACGTTAGGTTCATGAGGGCGGCTCGAAGGCCGCCCTCAAAGGAACGGTGCGGCAATGACCCATGCACGGAGGGCCTGTTGGGAGCAGCACGCAGACTGGTTGACGCCGACACGGGCGAGCCAGTCCTCTATGCGCCATATGCCTTCTCCGGCAGGCACACCCAGGTGGACAAGGCCAGAGTCGAGGCCATCACGGAGTCGAAGGCGTTCACACCCAGCCAGAAGTTTCTGGTGCTCTGGTGGATCGGCGTCTCTCCGGAGGGGATGGAGCCATTGAGGGCCACGGGGGCCGACATCGCCAAACGGGTGGGCATGTCGACCGACGCCGTGGGGAAAATCAATAGGAAGCTGACCAAGCACCGCATCCTGGTAGTGCGTGGACGTATCGGAAATTACAACCTTTACCGCATCAGTCCTTACATCGCTTTCCACGGCACGGGCTTGGAGCAGCGTGAAGCGGTGAAATCATGTAATCCGCCAGACATCCCGGGCTTCGACGAGAACACGCCAGCACGGTGGGAGGCAAAGTGACCAGCGACGACAGGCAGCAAAACCTCAGGTTGCTGGAGGCCACGGCCGGCATGACCGCCAACCAGCGCCTCGTCGTCATGCTCTACGCTCTGCACCCGACTGATCGCTCAGGCGCCGTCCTGGAAACAGCCGCTCAGCTGGCCAAGCTGGTCGGCATGGCGCCGCCCGTCTTCTCCAGAACACGTAAGCAGGTCATCGAACTCGGCTGGCTGGAGCAGACGGAGAAGATCGGTCACATCAAGTACTACCGGTTGACCCCGGGGCAGCTGGGGGAGCGGGTCGTGGTCCCGTTCCGGCGGGCCACCTGAGGCGCTCTGTGGATCGCGCTAAATGTACTTCACGTCAATGAGGCGCGATCCGTAGGACGCCTTTGTCTGTCGTCCCGACAATGGTCTGGTCCGTTGTCGGGACGATGTTGCGGCCTGTCCCTGTTCCCGTGGGAGGAGCGGACGGTCCCTAGGGGGAACGCCAGAGGGCCATAAGCCGGGCAAATCATCTCATATCCGACCGGCTTTCGAACAGTTCGATTCTTCGCTCAGAACGATTCTCCCGTAGCCGCTCCCGGCGCGCCGGAGACGGTTTTGCGTTGAGGACCGTCCCACAGCGGCCGTCAGCGCGGCTTTCCGGGTGCGGATGAGGGTCTTTGCCCGCGCGTCGGTGAACCGTTCTCTCCCAGTGCGCGATCACGCGCCGCTTGCCGGATGCCTCCGTTCCACGGTCCGGGTCCTAGGCACCACTGCACACATGTGTGTCGGGACGCCGAGGCGGCGGTATCTCGGGATACGTGTCTCTATACTGACGCCGTGACCCATGTCGTATGCCGGCGAACGCGCATGTGTCTCTTCCTCAAGACATCCGAAAGGTGAGACATGGAAAACCGCGAACTCTCCGACAGGGTCGCTCAGCTCCTTGAGAAGCCGGGTCCCCTGAGCATCGTCGAGGCCGGCGATCCCGTCCTTCGGCAGAAGACGGCTTCCTACGACGGGCAGCTCGGCGACGATGTGCTCCAGCGTCTGGTCGGCAGGATGCGCGAGACGATGGAGAAGACCCGTAACGCCGTCGGACTCGCCGCACCCCAGGTCGGGCTTCCGCTGCGGCTCGCGGTGCTGGCGACGCCCGAGGCGCTCACTGCCCGGCTGGTCGAGAGCGGACAGCAGCCCGTGCCGTTCACCGTGTTGATCAACCCTTCGTACGAGGCCGCGGGTGGACCGCGGACGATGAGCTTCGAAGGGTGTTTGAGTGTGCCCGGCTGGCAGGCCATGGTGGCTCGTCCCGACCGGATCAGGCTGACCCGCGAGGACGAGACGGGACGGCGCCTCGTGGAGGAGCACGCGGGGCTCGGGGCGCGGATCGTGCAGCATGAGACCGACCACCTCGACGGGGTGCTCTACCTCGACCGCGCCGAACTGCGTTCCCTGTCCACCATGGAGCAGGTGGTGAAGCGGTGGGGCCCCGCCGGAGTGGCGGCCACCGCTGAGCAGCTCGGCTTCCCGCTGCCGTAACGGGCCGCCCGCGTAGGGCAGTTGTCGGTTCCGGCCCCCGTGACCAGCGGGGACAACAGTTTCCCGTCGGCCGGTGACGGTGGCGGGTGCGTGCCGCTGTCGTCCGTGGCCGGCTCGCCCGTGTCGGAGCAGCAGCGCGTGGTAGCGGTCGCCTCGGGAGAGGGCCTCGTGCTCCTCCGTGCTGGTGTCGGAGGGCATCCCCACGTACTGGACCCGGCAGACCAGAGCATCTCCTCAGGGGAATCGGCCTGGATCCGTCTCAGCCGCTGGCGCAGACCTCCGCCCCCGTGATGACTTCCGGTAACTGTCCGGCGTCATGGCGGCGAGGGGTCCCGCCATGACGTCTCGGCAGCCGGTTCGCCTCCGCCCGCGCCGCATGCAGCGCGCCGGCGGTGCGTTCGATGCGGGGAACGGAGCGACACGTCCGGGGCACCGCCCGGTAGACCCGAGGCGTACCGTCGGTGTGCCTGGCCAGCCCCTGACACGCCAGGGGATTCCAGCACACGTGTGTTCTCGGTCCGGCTCACACCTGCGCGCTGGGTACGGCCTTCGTCGTACATGGCGAAGGCGCCGCCGGGGGATGAGTCAACGACAAGCCACCGAAAGACATAGTCACCGCCTTGACGGGTGACGCGAAGCCCTGCCATGATTACGTCACCACCTCAACCGGTGACACGAAATGTGTCCAGGCGGGAGGTGACCGAATACCTTTCGAATACCTTTCGATCCAGATGGGGAGCACCAGTCATGGCAGTCAGCTACACCGCCGTTGTCGACGTCGACGGAGAAGGCCGGAACGGCGGTCACGTCCGCTCCGCCGACGGTCTGCTGGAGACCAGCCTCGCCCTCCCCAAGGAGCTGGGCGGTGCCGGCACCGCGACCAACCCCGAGCAGCTCCTCGCCGCCGGCTGGGCCGCCTGCTTCCTCGGCGCCCTCCGCCGCGCCGCCACCACCCGCAAGATCCGGCTGACCAGCACCACCATCACCGCCGAGATCACCCTCACCCACGGCGACGACGGCGAGTTCTCCCTCTCCGCGGTCCTCAGCCCCGTGCTCGGCGGCGTGGACCAGGCCACCGCCGAGGAACTCGCGCACGCCGCCCACCAGATCTGCCCGTACTCCAAGGCCACGCGCGACAACATCCCGGTCACCATCAACGCCAGCGCCGCCGCCTGATCCACCAGACCGCGGGTCCCGTGCCCCTTCCCCCGGCACGGGGCCCGCTCCCTTGCCACACCCGCACCGTCTCCCCGGGAACGAGGGCATGACATGGCCGCCATGACGTTGACATTCCGACGGAGGGCCGGGCACCGACGTTTCGTCGACGACCAGGTCTCCACCGTCTGCGACGAGCAACCGTCCTGGCGCGCAGGAAGCTCCATGGAGCGGGCGTGGCCCGACGACACGCAGGTGTGGAACTGGGCGGAGAGCGCGGTGCTGTCGGGGTACGGCCCGACGGCTGCAAGCTTCGCGTGACGATCCGGCGGGAGTGACCCGCCGCGCCTGGCGGACCAGCGTCGTCTTCGGTTCCTTCACACGTATCCCGGGCCGGACTGCTTAAGGACATCAGGCCGCGGGGCCGGCCGGGACACACCGTCAGGTGACTGATGCGGGACATGCCGTTCCCGGACGACAGTGAGGACGAACGCGGCGAGTGCCGGCACGGATACGTGCTCGGCACATCCGCCACCCCGGGGGGAACCGCCGACGGCTCGGTCCGGGGCGGCGCGGCACACCCACGTACACACAGCACCGCCCACAAGCCCACCACCAGAACCGAACCGAAAGCGAGATATCTGCCATGGACATGAAGCTCGAAGTCGTCATCCTTCCCGTCTCCGACGTGGACCGCGCCAAGGGCTTCTACGTGGAGCAGCTGGGCTGGCGTCTGGACGCCGACTTCCCGATCAACGACGGCTATCGGATCGTGCAGGTCACGCCGCCCGGGTCCGAGTGCTCGGTCATCTTCGGGGAGGGCCTCACCGAGCAGCCGGCGGGCACGCTCCACGGCCTCCAGCTGACCGTCACGGACATCGTCAAGGCCCAGGAGGAGCTGACCGGCCGTGGTGTGGAGGTCTCCGGACCGTTCCGTGACGAGACCGGCGCCTTCCACCACGCCGGTGACGCCCACCGGGTCCCCGGCCTGCACCCGGAGCGGGCCAGCTACGGCACCTTCGCCGCCTTCAAGGACCTCGACGGCAACGAGTGGTTCCTCCAGGAGGTCACCGAGCGCGCGCCTGGCCGCTGAGACCCGGCCCCGGCGCGGCCGACGCCCCCGCCGCGCCGGGGCCGCCCACCTCCGGGCACCACGACACCCACCCAACCGGCACGCATCCACCGGAGGACACATGCCGACCGAGAACATCCGGACCTACGACGTCATCGTGATCGGCGCGGGCCCGGTCGGCGAGAACGTGGCGGATCGCACCGTCGCCGCCGGCCTGAGCACCGCGATCGTCGAGAGCGAACTGGCCGGTGGCGAGTGCTCGTACTGGGCCTGCGAGCCCAGCAAGGCACTGCTCCGCCCCGCCCTGCTCCGCGCGGACGCCACGCACGTTCCGGGGCTTGACCCCGCCGTGAAGAACCCGCTGGACGTCGAGGCCGTCCTGGCACACCGCGACCGCATGTCCGCCGACTGGAAGGACGACGGCCAGGTCGAGTGGATCAAGTCGGCCGGCATTGACCTGCTGCGCGGCCACGGGCGCCTGGAAGGGGTCCGTGAGGTGTCGGTGCGGACACCCGACGGCGACACCGTCCGACTCCGGGCCCGGCACGCCGTCGCGGTGTGCACCGGCAGCCGCGCCGCCCTGCCCGACCTGCCCGGGATCGACACGCTGCGGCCGTGGACCAGCCGGGAGGCGACCAGCGCCCAGCGGCCACCGGAACGCCTCGCGATCGTGGGCGCCGGTGTGGTGGGTGTCGAGATGGCCACCGCCTGGCAGGCCCTGGGCAGCCGGGTGACCCTGCTCGCCCGCGAGGACGGGCTGCTCCCGCGCATGGAACCCTTCGCGGGCGAACTGGTCACCGAGCGCCTGCGCGAGGCCGGTGCGGACGTACGGTTCGACGTCTCGGTCGTCGCCGCGCGGCGGCAGGGCGACGGCGAGGTGCGGATCACCCTGTCGGACGGCGACGAACTCACCGCCGACGAGATCCTCTTCGCCACCGGCCGCGCTCCGCGCTCCGAGGACATCGGGCTCGGCACGGTGGGCCTCACCCCCGGTGACTGGCTCCCCACCGACGACAGCCTGACCGTCACCGCCGTACCCGGGAACTGGCTGTACGCCGTGGGCGACGTCAACCGGCGTGCACTCTTCACCCATCAGGGCAAGTACCAGGCCCGTATCGCCGGAGCCGTGATCGCCGCTCGTGCCCGGGGCGAGGACATCGACACCGCCCGCTGGGCCCCGCACAGCAGCACGGCCGACCTTGAGGCCGTCCCCGGCGTCGTCTTCACCGACCCCGAGGTCGCCTCCGTCGGTCTGACCGCGGATCAGGCCGAGCGCGCCGGCCGCGCCGTCGACGTCGTCGACTACGAGATCGGCCACCTCGCGGGTGCCCTCCAGTACCGCCCCGACTACCGGGGCCGGGCCCGCGTCCTCATCGACCGTGACCGCCACGTCGTCGTCGGCGCCACGTTCGTCGGACCGGGCGTCGGTGAGCTGCTGTACTCGGCCACCGTCGCCATCACCGGGGAGGTACCGGTCGAGCGCCTGTGGCACGCCGTACCCGCCTTCCCCACCATCAGCGAAGTGTGGCTGCGTCTGCTGGAGACGTGGAGGGACTCATGACCACCGCACAAGACCTCGCGCTCGTCGTCCTGGGGCTGCTGCCCGACGAGCCCGTGGAGCAGGGGGACCTGTCCCTCGCGCTCGCGGGGGCCGAGGCGATCGACCTGCTGGAGAGCGGGGCGCTGACCCTGGACGACGAACGCATGGTTCCCGGCGCGCCGGTGGCGACGGGTGACCGTCTGCTGGACCAGGCGGTCGCCTCGCTCGCCCGGCAGGAGCCGCACGAGTCGGTCGAGGACTGGCTGTGGCGCCGCGGCCGGGAACTCGCCCCGGCCTATGTCGAGGACCTGGACCGGGCCGGTCTCTTCGTCCACCCCCGGCGCCATGGCTTCCACCTGTGGTCCGGGCGGACCGTGCCGGCGGACTCGCCGGAGCGCGCCCGCGCCGAGGAACGCCGGGAGTCCGGCGAGCCCGTCCTCGGGACGCTGCTGGCAGCCTTGGGGATCGGGGCCGACCCGTCGGAGGCGGACGAGAGCCCGACCGGGGACGCGGTCACGACGGTGCTGGCCGCCGTCGGCGACGCCGTGACGCGGCTGGAGGCGCTACGGCTGCGGAGGGACGTCGAGAACGCCGCGTTCGACAACATATGGCGGGGCTAGGACCTGCCACTCGGATGGCCGCCGACGCGATCCGGGTCCTCCGCGCGGGCGCGGCGGCGTGGGGACTCGGCAACCGACAGCACCGCGGCGGATGTGCGTGCCAGGTCCTGCGACGCCGGGATGATCCGAACGACAGGGCCTGGCCCGCGGCGGCGGCCGGGCATATGTCATCACGGCGGTAACCACGACACATATGAGCGAACGGAGCGCACTCGCCACGTTGACGCAGCGGCCCCGCTGCCGGTGCGGACCTCGCGCGGCGCCTGCGTTCGCCGACGGGCCGCCGGCTCGACGGACGCGGGGACGGCTCCGGGTGAACGTTTCGGCCCCGCCCGTCCGTGGACATAGGGAGATCAGAGAGAACTCCGGGGCGGATGTGTCCGGTGGTGCCGCCATGAGGAGAGATGCGTTGGTGAAGACCGGTGCCGAGCTGTCCGAGAGGGGCCGCGAGATGGGGTGCCGCGGCGTGCGCGGCCTGCTCGTCGCACCGCCTGAAGGTGGCTCACCCGTCCCGCGTGGCGAAGCCCGCCGCACCGGACACGTACCGATGACCGGCGGCGCGACTACCGCCGACGGGACGGGCGCACAGGTGTCAGCCGGCGGTGTCCGCCGCGGCCGAGGCCGGCTCCACCAGGGTGTACATGACGGAACGCTGCTGCTTGTGACGCCGGATGCGGCCCTTGGCGACCAGGGCTTCCAGGGTGTTGCGCACCACCTGCGGGGTGGGGTTGCGGTCCGGATACTTCCCGAGCAGCTCGTCCCGCAGTTCCTTCGCCAGGCGCGGCTCGTCGTGGCCGGCGAGCAGATCCGCCAGCAGGTCCCCGAGCAGAGGCCGGTGCGACTTCCCCTTCGCACCGGCCTTCGCCGTCCTGCCCTTCGAAGCGGTCCTGGCCGACGCCGAACGCCGCGAAGCGGCGCCGGACCCGGTCTTCGCCTTCGTGAGGACCGGCTCGTCCTGCATCTGCTCGGGCAGACGCGACGGGTCGGCGAAGCCCTCGTACCGCTCGGCGAGGTTCAGGATGTCCGCCAGGAGGGCCTCCTCCTGCTTCAACACCCTGATCCTCTCCTCCAGCTCCTGCTGTCGCCGGCGGTTCTCCTCCAGGTCCGATGCGGCTTGTTCCACGTACCGCGACCGGAGCGTGGCGGCTGATTGGCTGGTCACAACCGTTCACTCCCTCGATATGGATGACGTTGCGCATGGTACCCACGCCGAGGGTCCCGTGCAGATAAGTGTCGACGCCAGACGGTTCGCCGGGCATGTTCACTCTTCACGATAATCGCGATGTGCCCGATGCACGTGGCAAGTGCTGCCTTTTGCCACGGCTTACAGGACGCCACCGCCACCCGCACGGGGTTCCCCCTCGAACAGACTGCCCGGTAAGTGTGTCGTCGAACCGTCCGGGAACCGGTGGGGCGCCTGCCGCCCCACGGGTCCCCGAGGTCACATCGCCGCGCGTTCGCGGGCTGTCAGGGCGGCCTCCCCGGCCGAACCGTGGTGCACGGGTCCATGACCGGGCAGGACGGTGTCCGCGTCGAGCCTCTCGAACGCCGCGAGGGAGTCGAGAGCCCTGGCGCGGTCGGTGTGGAACATGTCGGGCAGCAGTTGCGGACCGTTGATCCGTGACGTGGGGTGCGCGGTCACCAGGGCGTCGCCGCTGATCAGGATGCCGCTGTGGGGCAGGTGATAGGCGCAGTGTCCCTTGGTGTGCCCGGGGGTGTGCACGGGAACGGGGGCGCCGGGCAGGTCCAGGGCTCCCGGCACGGGGAAGGCCTGCGGCTCGCGGACCGGAACGTGGGTGGTTCCGCCCGCGCGCAGGGCGTGCACGGCCCACGGAAGCACGCCGGGACGCCATGCCTGGGCGAGCACCTGTCCGACGGAAACCTGGTCGAGGAAGTCGCGGCGGGCGTGTGGCACCTCGTCCTGGTGCATGAGGACGGGCACGTCGCACGCGGCGCGCAGGTGTTCGGCCGCACCGATGTGGTCGTTGTGCGCGTGCGTGACCAGTACGGCGGCCACCGAACGCGGGTCCAGCCCGACCGCCCGGAGCGAGGCCAGCACGGCGTCGCGGTCGCCCGGGTAGCCGGTGTCGATCAGGGTGCAGCTCGCGCCGTCCTTGACGATCACCCAGTTGGTATTGCTGCCGGACACCGCGTAGACGTTGTCCCGGACCCGGACGATGTCGTCGTCACGCAGGATTCTCGGCATGGCCGTATGGCTCCTCGAAGGAAGACGTGGGGGACCGCTGGGCGGGGATCCGGCTCAGCCACCTGCCTGAGCCGGACGACGACGGGACGACGCCGTCGTTCCACCGCCCGCAGCGGTCCCGTCGGATCACTGACCGTTGCTCTGGAGGTCGGCCGGGGTGGCTCCGGGCGGGCCCAGGATGATGTCACCGAACTCCTCGGTGACGGCCTGGAACAGGCCCATGTCCCAGTCGGTCTCGGTGGTGGCCAGGTGTGCGGGAGTACCGGTGCGGCTGATGAGCTCCGCGAACCTGGCGGGGGAGGTGATGGCCAGGGTGCGTGCGCCGTCGTCGCCCGCCTTGATCGTGTGCGGTGTGTTCATCTTGATGGCGTAGAAGTCCCCGGAGCGCAGAGTGAAGGTCTCCGGTCCCGCCCAGACCGTCAGGGAGCCGGAGACGACCCAGATGCGCTCCTCGTAGCCGGTGTGCAGATGCAGCGGGGTCCCGGCGCCCGGGGGCAGCGTGACGTCGGAGACGTCGTGGCGGCCCTCGGTCTCGTCCGCGGAGGTGAGGACGGACAGGCGCAGGTGCTGGCCGAGGACGAACTGGCGGTCCTGGGAAACCGGCGGCGGAGAGGGGAAGTCGGTCACAGGTGTGACTCCTTGGACGGGATCGCGGAGGATCGGGAAGGGAAGGAAGCGCCGGGCGTGCGGCGGGAGGACTGCGAGAAGGCGTGTTTCTCACCACGCAATCCTGCGGAGCTACGGTAGCAGCGAATACATATGTATGGCAGGTATGTGTGGAATGTCCCCCGGCCGCCGTCTGCCCGCGGGCGGCGGAACGTGTCTCAGGAGTCGCACACGGCATCACACACGGCATCTCTCAGTGCCGTGACGGCCTCGTACAGCTCCGACGGCAGGGGAGTGTGCGGCAGGGCGGACAGCGTACCGGGGCGGCCCCACAACGGCCTGGCCCACGCGGAGTCGCGGACCGGGCCGGGGCCGACCGCCATCGTCCGGGCTTCCCGGACCAGACGGCGCCAGCACACCGGCGGCGCTTCACGGACCGCCTCCGGGCTCGGCGGTTCGTCCTCGTGCGCGCCTTCCGCGGCCATCGACAGACGGATGTTCGCGGCCGTCAGCACGGCGGTGGTACGGGCCGCGAACTCGGTGCGGGCCGTCGTCAGAGCCTCCATGACGCTGTCGCCCAGCTGGGGGGCGGCCAACTCGCGAAAACGCTGGCTGACGAAGTGGACCCCCGCGGCGCGGCCGTCGGCACCCACGGTGACCTCCACGACGCCGTCCTTGGAACACGCCGTCACCGACAGGGCCCTCATCTGCTCCCGAGCCCTGTTCAGCACACCCCATTGCTCGGCGAAGTCAGCAAGGATCTTCTCCAGACGGCTCCCCGGTGGCCTGTCCATCGTCCTCCTTTGCCGGTGAAACCGCCCGCAGGCGGCATGACCTCGAAGCGGCCGGGCGGGCCGCGTATGCCGCGGACACGTTCCGGGCGTCCCTCGCGTCCGGGCCCGGCGATCTCCGACGGCGGAGCCGGGCCGTGGGACACATGATGGACACGAGTCAGCGACGCACTTGGTTCACATACCGGGGGAACCGTGAACGTCCTTCACTGGTCCGCGGCCGGGTATGGAAACATCTCCGTCACAGGTGCGCCAGGTATGTTGTCGCGCCGGTCCCGGGCCCCACCTTGGAGGACTCTTGTTCAGCATCACCGTACGTGACCACATGATGGTCGCCCACAGCTTCCGTGGTGAGGTCTTCGGGCCCGCCCAGCGGCTGCACGGTGCGACGTTCGTCGTGGACGCGACGTTCCGGCGCCCCGACCTGGACGACGACAACATCGTCGTCGACATCGGTCTCGCCACCGTGGAACTCGGCAAGGTGGTCGGCGCGCTCAACTACCGCAACCTCGATGACGAGGAGCAGTTCCAGCAGATCAACACGTCGACGGAATATCTCGCCAAGGTGATCGCCGACCGTCTGGTGGAGCGGATCCAGGCGGGAGCCCTGGGAGAGGGCGCCCGGGGGATCCACGAGGTGGCCGTGACATTGCACGAGTCGCACATCGCGTGGGCGTCCTACGAGCGGCGCGTGTGATCGGCACATGAGGGCCCGCGCCGCCGAGGTGACCGGCGACGCGGGCTTCCGGGTGCTCAGCCGCGCACCATGACCGGACGCGCGTCGCACCCCTCGGCCCGCAGCTCCGCCCGGCCCGAGGCCAGGACGGCGTGATCGCGCGCGTCTCACCGGGCAGCGGCCACAGGTGGGCGTCGTCGTCGGGGAGCGGGGCAGCGCCCGGCCGCCGTCCTCGGCGTCCGGCATTGAGAGCCGGACCATCCGCGGAACCCGTGTCGCGGACGGTCGCGGTCGCCTCGCGGCGGTCTCCGTCGCGCGGCACCCGCGAGAGCGGGGCCTTCCCCCCACAGGGAGGCCGACAACCTGGTCCGCCGCACACGGTCGAGGGCGCGCACGGCCTCGGGGGCGGGCGCGACGCCGGAGGAGCGCCTCCCGTGGTCCGACGTCGCGGTGCCACACCGCCGGGCCGGACGCCGGCCCGTGCCGGACGAAGGAACAGGTGAACCTCGATGACATCCCTCGATGACGGCGGTACGCCGATGACGCTGAACAGGCCGGCCACCGACCCCGCTTTCGCCGCCCTGCTGCTCGCCAGCCATCTGCGGCTGGTGGGCGCGCCGCTGTGCCCGGCGCGGTGGGACACCGATCAGGAGGCCGCGCGATGGCTCTACGACCGGGCGCCGTTCGGCCTGCTCGCGCACGACACCTCCGCCGATCCGCTCTTCGTCTACGCCAACAGCACGGCGCAGGAGCGCTTCGGCTACTCATGGGACGAGTTCGTCGGCATGCCGTCCCGGCTGTCCGCGCGCCCGGACGGCCGGCAGGACCGGGATGCCTTCGTGCGCGCCGTGCGGGCCGACCACTACGCCACCGGCTACCGGGGGATCCGTGTCGGCAAGGACGGCCGCCCCTTCCGGATAGAGGACGTGACCATGTGGGATCTGATGGACGCCCGTGGCAGGATCCACGGCCAGGCCGCGGTGTTCCGCTCCTGGTCGCCGGCGGCCGGCTGACCCGGCCGCCGGCCTCCTCGTACGGCGCGCCCGCCACGGCGTGCTGCCGTGGCGGGCGCGTGTACCCGTGAGCCGGGCGGGGCTGGTCCTACTGGAAGTCGCAGCCCGGGTTGGGGGCGTCCTCGGACA
This sequence comes from Streptomyces canarius, assembly GCF_014650735.1. Lineage (NCBI taxonomy): Bacteria > Bacillati > Actinomycetota > Actinomycetes > Kitasatosporales > Streptomycetaceae > Streptomyces > Streptomyces canarius. Next base: position 196,887 of record NZ_BMVN01000014.1, on the reverse strand, counting down.
GCGGGGCGCCGTGCGGCAGGACGTAGAGCACGTCGAGGACGACGTCGGTCGTACCGAGGTTGCGGCCGATGTGCACGTGGTCGGCGCCGGACGGCTCCGTGATGCTGCTGCCGGTGCGGTACACGCCGTCGGAGGCGCAGCCGGAGTCGAAGTGGCTCAGGGTGCCGTGCTGGACGAAGCCGTAGACGGTCCCGTCGTGGTAGTGCCAGCCCGTGCTCTGGCCCGGGGGAATGGTGATCTGCCGGACGATGTAGTCCTTCCCGCCGGACGTCGTCTGGGAGATGATCGTGCCCTTCACACCGGGACCGGCCGGTGTGGCGAACGCGGTGCCCGCGCCGAGGGAGAGGCCGACGGCAGCGGCCATGGTCACTCCCAGGCGCAGCAGGTTCTTGCGCATGTGGGTCAAACCTTTCAGGTGGATCCGCAGCGCGCCGGCAGGGGCCGGCGGGTCCGGGCCGGGCCGGCGCGCTGTCTTACGGGAAACACGCGTTCATGACCGGCGCCGTCGGCTCCGGTGGCCCGAGGGGTCCGCACCGTGCCGCGCGCATCGCGTGTCGAGCAGACAGTGTCACACCTGCGGCCGGAGCCGCCCGGGCCCCCACACTCTCCACCCGATTGTCCCACGACACGCACATGTGTTTACCTTGGACTGTCGCGCCTCCGGCGGGTCAAGGCGGCTCGACGCACGTGACATACAACTCACCGCTCCTACATGTTTGGATTCTGTTAAGACCGGGAATGACCGTCGGGAACGGAAACCGCCTGGTGAGAAGGGGTTTTCCGGCCCACCCTGGACGACGTACGCCCACATGTTCCGGCCGGACGGGGACACGGCACCGCGGCGACACAAATGCAGCAGTTTTCTGGCACTCGCCGCTGCCTACAGTGCGAATGCGGGGGTTACATCCGGCCCCCGGTCGCCGCACAACAGAGAACCAGGATGGTTCAGAACACTATGGCTACGCCCCTCACGGCTATGTCCCGGTCCGACCTGCTCGGCACGATCATGAGGGAACACCGGGACGGCCTTGTCTCGTACGCCGAGAAGATGCTGGGTGACCACGGACTGGCCGAGGACATCGTCCAGGAGGCCATCATCCGGGCCTGGCGGAACATCGACCGTCTGATCGGGATGGAGGGCTCGGTCCGCGGCTGGCTCTTCACCGTGACCCGGCATCTGGTCATCGACTGGGTGCGCAAGCCCCATGCCCGACGGGAAGTCCTCGGAGACACCTACAACGACCCGGTGTCGGGCACCGACGGCACCCAGGCGGTGCACGACGCCCTGGTGGTCAGGCCGCTGCTGCGGCGGCTGTCTCCCGAACACCGGGCCGTGCTGGTCCACATCTACCTGTGTGACCGCACCATCCAGGAAACCGCGGGCATCCTCGGGGTGCCGGCCGGCACGGTCAAGAGCCGCCAGCACAACGCGCTGCGCAAGCTGCGCGCGGTCGTACGACCCGAGGCGGCTTAGACATCGTTGTCTCTCCCGGCTCCGGGGCGTGGACAGCGTTGCCTCTCCGCCCCGGGGCCGATCCCGGTCCCCGCGTCCCCGACGACGACCCCTACTGCTTGTTGACGCACATCTCCAGTGCCGAGGTCAGTTGGCGCCGGAATGCCTCGCCTCTCGGGTAGTGACCCAGCGAGCGGGCGAGTTCGGGCAGCAGGTACCGCTCGGCGACGATCCACTCGGCGGCGTCCGAGCGTCCGGCGAAGTGCTGGGGGCGGACACCCGGCCGCGGCGGCGGCAGGATCACGGTGCTGCGGTGCGGTGCCAGCAGCGCCGTGGCGGCCTCGGCGCTGTACAGATAGTGCTCGACCATCCGGGCGACCGCGTCCGACCGGGCACTCGGCGAATCCAGGAGCGAGCTGAGTTCCGCGGCGTAGGTGCGCAGCAGTTCGTGACAGGTGTACCGCCCGGCGACCAGCTCGACGAGGAAGTGGTGGTCCATCAGCTCGGCCACGTCCTGCCGGGTCCTGCGCAGATCGGTGCCGGCCAGGCTGGCGGCGGCCGGAAGGGCGATGTCCCGCGAGGGGTGCAGGCCGAGCAGCCGGAACAGTCTCGCGGCGCTGCTGCTCAGAGCGTCGTAGGAGCGGTGGAAGGCGTCGCGGGTGTTCGTGCGGGCGTCCCGGCTGGACAGGGTGTCGAGGCAGTCGGCCGTGTCCCGCAGTCTGGCCGTGAGCGAGGCCAGCGGGAACTGCGGGTGCGTCAGGGCACGGGCGCCGGCGACGGCCAGTGCCAGCGGCAGCCCGCCGCACAACTCCACCAGCTCCTCCGCGGCGGCGCGCTCGGCACGGGTCCGGTTCGTGCCCAGTCGCCGGTCGAGCAGTTCGAGACCCTCCTGCCGGGTCATGGGGTCGAGGGTGATGATCCGGGCGTTGTCGGTGACGGCGAGGCCCTCCAGCCGCCGCCGGCTCGTGACGATCGCGAGGCATCCCGGCGTGGCGGGCAGGAGGGGCCGTACCTGTTCGCAGTCCGCCGCGTCGTCCAGGACGAGCAGCAGCCGGCGTCCGGCCAGGGCACTGCGGTAGGCGGAGCCGAGGGCGGCGGCACTCGGGTACGACTGGTTGTTCTCCACACCGAGCGCGTCGAGGACCTCGGCGATGGCCGCGCCTGATTCCAGGGGGCCCTGGGACGGGTGGTGACCCTGGAGGTCCACGTAGATCTGGCCGTCGGGGAAGTGGTCGGCCACCAGGTGGCCCCAGTGCACGGCCAGCGTCGTCTTGCCGACGCCCGCCATGCCGCAGATGGCCGCGGTCATCGTGGGCGGCCGGTTCTCCCCCTCCAGCGGAAGCAGCTCCAGGCACTGGCCCAGTACCTGCTCACGGCCGGCGAAGGACAAGCAGTCCGCGGGCAACTGGGCCGGCCTGCCGGCACCCACGGGCTGTGGTGCGAGAGGGTCCGTACCGCCGGTGATCCGGCGCTGGAGCAGGTGCTGCTGGGCGGCGCGCAGTTCGGGCCCGGGTTCGACGCCCAGTTCGTCGGCCAGCCCCCGGCGGATGCTCTCGAACTGCTCCAGGGCCGCCGCCTGCCGGCCGCTGGCGGCCAGTGCGGCGATGATCCGGCAGTGCAGGGCCTCGTCGAAGGGGTGGCACTCCACGGCGCGGCGCAGCATCGTCAGCGCTTCCTCGGTCAGCGCGGGCGCCGCCGTGAGGACGGCGTCGGCCGCCTCCTTCACCGTCGCGACGAACTCGTGCCCCACCGACGTGAACACCGGGTGCCGGGCCACATGGGTGCCGGCGGCGACGGCCGGACCGCGCCACAGCCGCAGCGCCTCCATGAAGTCCTGTGCGGCCTGCGCCGGCGCGCCGCCCCTGAGCGCGAGCTGTGCCTGCGCGCGCAGGTCACGGAAGTGCAGCAGGTCCGAGGTCGAGGTGTCGACCAGCAGGCGGTATCCGTCGGCGGCACGCACCAGGTGTGTCGCGTGCGTCCTGCTGCGCAGTTCGGGTTCGAGTGTTCTGCGCAGCGCGCCGATGTGCCGGTGCACCACATTGACGGCGCTGGCCGGTGGCTCGTCGTCCCACAGGATGTCCACGGCTTCGCCCACCGTGAGCGGGCCGGGGGCACGCAGCAGCAACAAGGCGAGCAGGGCCAGTCGTTTCGGGGGCCCCAGGTCGATCTCGGTGTCACCACGCAATGCCCGCACGGTGCCGAGGATTGAGTAGCGCACTGTCGCGTCCATCTCGCCGCTGGCCTCGTCATTCTCACGTCGTGCCGTTGGTCGCCCGTCCGATGGGGTCACCGCTCCGGTCCGGGACGGGGCCGTCCGCCGCGAGGGCACGCGCCGACATGCCTGAGAAACCTCGGACATGTCATGGAACCCCGGAGGAGCGGGCAGTGGAACGGGTGCACGGGACGGGCGTGTCCGGAACCCACCACTGTCGGTTGACGTGTTCGGTCGCACGAAGGGTGCTGCCCCGACCGTCCGCCCTGGCGCGGCACCGGGAAGCGGAGACACCTCTGTCATGGTATGCCCGTAAATGGACCCCTTAGTCCGTTTAGGGCCCGACTTTACTACAGGCCATGCCGTCCGGCCAGTCCGTCCGTTCCGGGGCGGGGAAACACGGGGCAAGCATGGCAGCCGGTGACCGTCGGTGTATCAGTCTGCCGACTTGCCGTTCCCGCGCCATCCGGGTCTTCGGTGCGTCACATGACGATGGCAGTGCGCGGGTCGACCTGTCGAACGCGGGCACCCGGTGTGCGCGAGCGAACCCTGTATGACCGGCATGTGCACCTCACCCGGCGTTGCCAATGGGGGACGTCATTCATCATGCCCCTCCGTGCGTCACCGGTCAAGGCGGTGACGCATTGGTGGGAGGAGTGCCGTGTGGTGGCCGCGGGGATGTGGATCCGTCCGTCATGGTGGATCATGTCGAGGTGACAGCCGGAGGTTCTCGGGCCGCACCGCCCACACGTGTGTGTGCCGGGACGCCGGCGGCGCGAGGGCGGCAGGTGAACCATGGGGAAGCCCGCACCGTTCGTTCTCATGACGGCCTTCCATCGCCTGGGCGGCCGCTACGGGCGCCTGCTCCGCCGGCCGACCGGTGAGAGGAGGAGCCCCCTTGTACGTACTGGTCCCCGACGACCCCGTGTTCTTCGCCAAGTTCGAGAGCCTCGAAGAGCCGCTTCTCCGCCGCCTCTACCTGCTCCACAGCGCGGGCCTGGAGTCCGACGACGAGCGGATCATCTCGGATGCCTACGACAGCTGGGTGCAGGTGCTGCTGAAACTGCCGCTGTGGTCCCAGTGGCACGCCGCGGACACGTCCGCCGAGCCTGCCCCGGGCGAGCCGGCCGGGTACACCCTGCACGGCGCGGGCGGCACCCAGCTGACGAGTCTCTACCCGATCGAGGTGGCCGCGGCCGACCTCGGACACCTGACGGCCTGCCTCGACCTGTTCGTCGCGGCCGGCAGGGCCCAGCGGGCCGTGCCGGGCCGGGCGGACGCCGAGGCGGGTGCCGACCGGCCCGAACGGGAGGACACCCTCGTCGACGCCTTCCGGCGCGTCATGGAGGTCCTGCTGCTTCCGCAGCCGCAGCGGCTCCTGGACACCCTGCGGCAGGTCGCGCGCCGGGGCCGGACCGGCTCCGTGACCCTGCCGGCCGAGGAGGAGACGGAGTACCGGCGCTACTGCGAGGACATCGTGACCATCCTCAGCTCCGGTGACACGTTCGCCTACCGCAGCCATCGCGCCCTGTACCTGTGAGGTGCCCGCATCCCTGAGGGCGGGCCGGCCCCTTCGTCTCTCCGGTGACCGGCCGGGTGCGGCCTACTTCCGGCCAAATTTCTCCACCCGAAACACTTCTTCGCCACAGGATCTTCTGACACGTGTCTCTGTGGTACGTTCCGTGATCAGTCGGTCCGGTGATCCGCGTGCGTACCGGAGGGCCGGCTCTCCCTCGTTCGATCGAACACGCCCACCGGCCGACAGCGTCCCCGGTCCGCCCTGAGCGACTGCCCGCTGCCGGTCCGCCGGGTCGCCGTCCTCGCCTCCCGGCACGGAAACGGTAAGAAAGGTCTACGGATGTCCGCCACGCAGGTGCCGGTCAGAGATGGCACCCGTCTCTTCGAGGAACTGTGTGCCGTACACGGCATCATGACCCGGGGCGCGCAGCTCGTCGTCGGGTCCTTCACGCAGTTGGCGGGCGGTGCGGCCGTCGACACGAAGACGCTGGTGGCGACCGTGCAGTGGTTCGTCGACTTCGTGCGCCGATTTCACCAGGGCAAGGACGAACTGTTCTGGCCGGTGGTGCGCGAGCGGTTCCCCGGGAGGGTCCGCCGGCTCGACCGGCTGGCCGAGGACGCCGACGCGCTGGGCGAGGCGCTCGACGAACTGGAGAGCGTGATCGGGCGGATCGCCGAGGAGCGCCGGGTCGGCGGCTCGGTGAGCTGGGGGCACGCGATGCGGGAGGGGACGCTCGCCTCGTACCGGATCCGGGACCTGCTGGCCGAACGCTTCGGCGTGGAGGAGCCGCTGCTCAGGGGGCTGATCCCGGTCGCCCCGGACGAGGGCGTCGCAGGGCTCCGCAAGGCACTGGCCGACTCCGTTTCGCGCGGCGGACCGCATCTGGTCCTCGGCCTCTTGGAGCACCCCGAGCCCCTTCCCGGCCGGGACCGGCTGTACGGCGGCCTGCCGCCCTCCGTGCGCTGGACCCGGGGGATGCTGATGAGCAGATTCCGCAGGACGCTCAAGGCCCTGGCGGCCGACTGAACCGAACCCGCGTCCGCCGGACCCGGGCCGGGCCCGGGTCAGCGCACGGGCATGGCGGGCGCGGTCTTCTTCCGCGCGCGGTAGGCGGCGGCCTTGATCTTGTTGCCGCAGGACTCCATGCCGCACCACTGGCGCCGCATGCCCCGGGAGCGGTCGATGTAGACCCGCGTGCACTCGGGGTTGCCGCACTCCTTCATCAGGGGGACGTCCGGGCCGCTGAGCAGTTCGACGGCCTGCCGCGCGACGGTCGCCAGGGCTTGCCCGGGGGTCGCCTCGTTGTGCCGCCCGGCCTTGGTGAGCTGCGGCGTCACCGGTGTCTTGCGCGCGGCGCCGTTGACCACGGCGAGTGCCTCGCGGTCGAACTCCTCACCGAGGCGGCGGTTCGTGACGAGGCGGTAGATGGCCTCGCGCACGGTCGTCGCCTCGCGGACGTCTTCCTCGTCGCCAGGTGTGATCGTGTCCACGAGTCCGGACTCCAGGTACCAGGCGTTCAGCCGGTCCGGCGTCACGAACATCTCGAACCGGGTCGAGCGCCGGGCACGGAGAGTGGCCGCGAAGTCGAGGGCCGGGTGCCCGCATACGAAGACATGGTCAAGGTTCACATCACCATCCTGACAGGTGACTGCCGTGGAACGCAAGAAGCGTCACCGTTCAGGGCGGTGCCGACTGGTCGGGCGTGATCACGGTACCGCACCGGACCCAGGTCACAGGGCACCCGGTGTGAAGAGGACGGCAGCACCGGGCGTGGGGCGCCCGGCATGCCGGACCGGGGCGACGACCGGCGTCCGGTCCGGCGCCGCCGCATCCGTCCGAGGCCCCCGCGCCCGGTGTGGTGCGCCCGGGTCAGGACCGGGAACGGGCCGCCGCCGTGTTCTCCCGCTCTCCGCTTCCGGACTCCAGCCGGATCTCGCGGCCCTGCCACCGGCGCCGCAGCCAGCGGTCGTGGCTGGCGAGGACGATCGCGCCGGGACCGGTGCCGAGCGCGGCCTCCAGCTCGTCGCACAGGGTGGGGGACAGGTGGTTGGTGGGCTCGTCGAGCAGCAGCAGGTGGGGCGGTCGGGCCACCAGGAGGGCCAGCGCGAGCCGCCGGCGCTGGCCCACGGACAGCCCGCCGACGGGCTTGTCCAGGTCCGCCTCGTGCAGGAGACCGAGCGAACCCAGCGGCACCTTCTCGGCGCGCGCCGGGCCCAGCGACAGCTCATACGTGTCGCGGACCGTCCGCTCGGGCCGGTCGAAGACGGTGTCCTGGGTGAGCAGCCCGACCGTGAGCCGGCGCCGCCTGCGCACCTCGCCCTCGGCCGGCAGACGTCCGGCGAGCACGGCGAGCAGCGTCGACTTGCCCGCCCCGTTGCCGCCGGTGACCAGCAGCCGGTCGGTCGCCTGCACCTCCAGGGCGTCCAGCGCGAGCCGGCCGGGCACCCGTACGTCCCGCAGGGCCACCAGCGGCTGCGGGCCCTCCTCCGCGCGGGCGGCCAGTTCCCCCGCCGCGAACCGAAGGGGCCGCGGCGGCTCGGCGACCTGAGTGCGCTCCAGTTCCTCCAGCCGCCGGGCGGCGTTGCGCACCCGGCGGGAGATCTGGTTCTGCACCCGGCCGGCCCGGTGGCCGTAGCCCATCTTCTCGTTGTCGGTGCGGCCCCGGTCCGGTGCGACCCGGTGCGCGGTCACACCCGCCGACTGCCGCAGCTCCTCCAGTTCCTCCTGCTCCTCGGCGTACCGCCGTTCCCAGCGCTCCCGTTCGGCGCGCTTCTCCGCCAGATAGGCGCTGTAGTTGCCGCCGTAGCGGACCGGGCCGTCCACCGCGGGGTCGAGGTCGATCAGGTCGGTGCAGACCGCGTCGAGGAACGCCCGGTCGTGACTGGCGATGACCACGGTTCCGGGCAGGCCGCGGACCTGCTCCTCCAGGAACGCGGCGGCCGTGTCGTCGAGGTGGTTGGTCGGCTCGTCCAGCAGCAGCGCCGACGGCCTGCGCACGAGCAGCGCGGCCAGGGCCAGCCGGCCGCGCTGCCCGCCGGACAGTGAGCCGAGTGTGCGCTCGTGCCCGAGCGTGCCGAGGCCCAGGCCGTCCAGCACCAGCGCGGCGCGGCGGTCGGCGTCCCAGGACTCACGGTCCTGGGCCTGTTCCAGCCGCCTGCCGTAGGTGTCGAGGAGTTCGGCGTGGCCGGGATCGTCCTCCGGGACGCGGGCCAGCTCCTCGCCGAGCCGTTCGAGTTCCGCGAGGTCCTCGCGGGCCTCGCGCAGCGCGTCGTCGAGCACCGCGGCGATGGTCGAGCCGGCGTCGAAGGGCATCTCCTGGTGCAGGAAGCCGAGGTCGCCGGGGCGGGTGACGCTCCCGGCGTCGGGTTCGTCCACGCCGGCCAGCACCCGCAGCAGGGTGGACTTGCCGACGCCGTTCTCCCCGATCAGGCCGATGCGGTGGCCGGGAGAGGCGGTCAGGGAGACACCGTCGAGGACGCGACGGCCGCCGAGAGCGCGGACGATGTCTCGGGCGAGCAGAGCGGGTTGAGGCACAGGGAACCGTCCCAGGTGGTCGGTGGTCGGCCCGCCGGGCACAAGGCCTCGGAGGCGGGCCCCTTCACACACCGGCGGCTCACACCGCGGGGGCCCCGGTCTCCTTGAGTGTCCCGTCGGCCAGCCGCAGCCAGCGGTTCACCCCGATCTCGGCGAGGAACCGCTCGTCGTGGCTGACCACCATGAAGGCGCCCTGGTAGGAGTTGAGCGCGCTCTCCAGCTGTCCGGCGCTGACCAGGTCGAGGTTGTTGGTCGGCTCGTCGAGCAGGAGCAGGTGGGGAGCCGGTTCGGCGCACAGCACGCAGGCCAGGGTGGCGCGCAGCCGTTCGCCGCCGGACAGGACGCCGACCGGCAGGTGGGCCCGGGCGCCGCGGAAGAGGAAGCGGGCGAGCAGGTTCATCCGCTCCGCCTCGGGCCGCTCGGGGGCGAACGCGGCGAAGTTCTCCGCCACGGTGCGGTCCAGGTCCAGCAGGTCCAGGCGCTGCGAAAGGTAGGCGATCCGGCCGTCGTTGCGCTTGATCTCCCCGCTGTCCGGGGCGAGGTCGCCGGTGATCAGCCGCATCAGCGTGGTCTTGCCCGCGCCGTTGGGACCGGTCAGCGCGATGCGCTCGGGGCCGCGGATGGTCAGGTCGACGCCGCCGTCGGCGAACACGGCCTTGCCCGCGTGGTGGACCTGCATGCCCTCGCCGAGGAAGAGGTTGCGTCCGGCGGGCACCTGGGTGTCGGGCAGTTCCAGGGTGAGGCGCTGCTCGTCGCGCAGCGCGCGTCCGGCCTCGTCGAGACGGGCCTTGGCCTCGCTGACCCGGGAGGCGTGCATCGTGCCGGCCTTGCCCGCGGCCTCCTGCGCGCCGCGCTTCATGTTGCCGGCGAAGATCTTCGGCAGACCGGCGTTCTTGAGGTTCTTGGCGGCGTTGCTCGCGCGGCGCTCGGCGCGCTCGCGGGCCTGCTGCATCTCCCGCTTCTCCCGCTTCAGCTCCGCCTCGGCGTTGCGGACGTTCTTCTCGGCGACCTCCTGCTCGGCGCGCACGGCCTCCTCGTACTCCGTGAAGTTGCCGCCGTAGAAGCGCAGTTCGTCGCTGCCGAGTTCGGCGATGCGCTCCATACGGTCGAGCAGCGCGCGGTCGTGGCTGACGAGCAGCAGACAGCCGTTGAAGTCCCCGAGCACGTCGTAGAGCTTGCGCCGGGCCTCCAGGTCGAGGTTGTTGGTCGGCTCGTCGAGCAGCAGCACGTCGGGGCGCTTGAGGAGCTGGGCGGCGAGGCCGAGGGAGACGACCTGGCCGCCGCTGAGCGTGCTCAGGCTGCGGTCCAGGGTGAGGTCGGCGAGGCCCAGGCGGTCGAGCTGGGCGCGGGTGCGCTCCTCGATGTCCCAGTCGTCGCCGATGGTGGTGAAGTGCTCCTCGCTCACGTCCCCGGATTCGACGGCGTCGATGGCGCGGATCACCGCGGCGACGCCGAGCACCTCGGCGACGGTGAGGTTGCCGGTCAGGGGGAGGCTCTGGGGGAGGTAGCCCAGCGTGCCGGCCACCGACACCGAGCCGGTGGCGGGCTTGAGTTCCCCGGCGATCAGCTTGAGCAGGGTGCTCTTGCCGGAGCCGTTGGGGGCGACCAGACCCGTGCGGCCGGAGTTCACGGTGAAGGACAGGTCGTGGAAGACCGGGGTGTCGTCGGGCCAGGCGAAGGACAGGTTCGAGCAGACGACGGCGGCGTCGGACATGGAGGCGACCTCGGAGGTACTGAGGGCAGAGCATGGACTTCTGCCCTGGGCAGACATGGGAAAATGGGTACGACAGAACGGACCACGTCGGCGGCGCTCCTGAGCACCGGCCGGTGGCCGTCAGATCCGGATCTCACCCGGAGATGTCGTCTTCACCCACCACGTCTGCGACTCCTCGATACACGGTCTACGTCTCCCTCAGTGTAGCGCAGGTGCAGCGTCGGGCGTTCCCGGGGGTGGCGGTTCATACATATGTGCCCCTGGTTGACAGTCCGTGGACGGCCGTGTCACCATCGTCACCAGTTAAATAGGTGACGGTGTCACAGGTAGTCGACAGTGTTCACACGTGTGGGCTCGCCCGAACCGGTGCCTGCCCGTCCGGCCGCACCTCACCGGGATCGTCGCCACCCCTAAGGAGCACACTGACCATGGCAGGAAAGCCGAAGCGGAGGGCCGAGGGCGCACCGGTGGGACGGCGGGCGATGCTGGGCATGCTCGGAGCGGGCGCCGCCGGGCTCGCCGCCGCGCCCTATCTCCAGCGCGGCTGGGAGGGGTTCCTCGGTGCCGCCTCCCAGGTCGACGCCACGGGCCTGACCGGTCTGCTGCCCAATCCGGGCGGGTTCCGGTACTACAGCGTCGTCGGCTCGGTGCCGCACAAGGACGCGACGAACTACGAACTCAAGGTCGACGGTCTGGTGGAGAAGCCCAGGACCTACACGCTCGACGAACTGCGCGCGATGCCGCAGACCCGGGTCGTCCACGACGTGCTGTGCACGGACGGATGGCGTGTGGACAAGACACCCTTCGAAGGGGTGAAGCTGGCGGACATCCTGGACGCCGCGGGGGTGCGCTCCCCGGGCGCGGCGATCCGCTTCACCTGCTTCGACGGCGCCTACACCGAGAGCCTCACCCTGGAACAGGCCCGCCGCTCGGACGTCCTGGTGGCCCTGAACATGCAGGACAAGCCCATCACCCACGAGCACGGCGGACCGGTCCGTCTCTACGTGGCCCCCATGTACTTCTACAAGTCGGCCAAGTGGCTGTCCGGCATCTCGGTCACCGACAAGGTCGTTCCCGGCTACTGGGAGGAACGCGGTTATGCAGTCGACGGCTGGCTCGACGACGCCGACCGGCACAGCGACGCGGCCTGACCCGTCCGGCCGTCTGCGCCGGTTCAGCACCGCGGAGCGCATGGTCCACCGGGCCACCGGCTACCTGATGCTGGTGTGCCTGGTCACCGCCGCCTGCCTGTACCTCGGGCCCCTGGCCCAGCTCGTCGGGCGGCGCCACCTGATGGTCACGCTGCACGAGTGGTCGGGCATCTCGCTGCCGCTGCCCTTCCTGCTCGGACTCCTCTCCGCCGACTTCCGCGCGGACCTGCGCAGGCTGAACCGCTTCGCGGTGTACGACCGGCAGTGGCTGCGGGCCGTGCGCAAGCGCCGTACGGCGCCCGAGGCGCGACCGGCCGGCAAGTTCAACGCGGGCCAGAAGATCTACGCGGGCTGGATCGCCGGCGCCGTGCTGGTGATGATGTTCACCGGTCTGCTGATGTGGTTCATGGGGCTGCTGCCCTCGATCTCCCGCACCAGCGCGATCTTCGTCCACGACCTCCTGGCCTGGGCCATCACCTTCGTACTCCTCGGGCACATGCGCCGGGCGTTCGAGGATCCGGAGGCGAGACTCGGCATGCGCACCGGGTACGTCAGCCGGTCCTGGGCGCAGCGGTACCACTCCCGGTGGCTGAAGGAGGAGGGGATGGGTACCGTGACCGGTGAAACCGAGGAAGCGGACAAGGTGTGACATGTCCCCCGAGGAGGGGCAGACCTGGCCGGAAGGGTTCATGGACGACCGCAGCGCTCCTGACGCCCGGTCCCCGGACGGCCGGGGGCCCGAGACCGCAGGAGTGCCCGGCGACGAGCTGACGGCGGTGCTGCACCGTGCCGTGCGCCAGGCCGCTCGCCGCCTGCACGCCCTCACCGCGGCCGTGTACCTGCTGACCCCGGACGGCGGCGAACTGCGCGCCGCCATGATCGGCGGCAGCCCGCCGTCCATGCTCACGCTTCCCGGCCGGATGAAGCTGGACTCGCCCTACGCCTCCGCGCAGGCCCTGGCCGGGCGGTGTGTGGCGCTCCTGGCCGAACCGGATCCGCTCGCCGAACCGGAGAGCGGGGCGCTGGCCTACCCCTATACCGTCGCCTCGGTCCCCCTGGAGACGGAAGGGCACCGTTTCGGTTCGCTGACCGTGCTGCGCACCGAGGACAGCGGTGACTACAGCGACGCGGACTGCCGGGAGCTCACCCGGATCGGTGACCGGCTGGCCGTCCTGCTGGCCGGTCTCCACGCCCGCGGTGCCGCGATCGCGCCCGGGTGCCTGCCCGTGCTGGTGCCGGTGTTCGGCACCGAACCGCCGGCCGCGGCCGGGGAGCAGGCCGTCGTCCGGGGTGTGCCGGGTGTGCCCGGCTCCGCGGGGATGACCCTGCTGTACGCCCTTCAGCGGCTGACGGAGATGCTGAACCGGGCGACCACCATGGAAGACGTCGTCGGAGTGGCGGAGTTCTGTGTCGTGGCGCCGATGCGCGCCCGGGCGCTGGCGCTGACCTCGGCGGCCGAGGGCCGGCTGTGGGTCCTGGGCCACAGCGGGGACTCCTCGGACCTGGTGTCCGAGCTGCACGGGGGCGCTCTGCACACGGGCACGCCCGCCGCGCGGGCGATGCGGGGGCGGGCGCTGTTCGTCCCGGGTTCCGCCGGCGCGCCGGCCACGGGCCGTGTCCCGGATGCCGGCCCCGGGGATCCGTTGAGCGGTGTGCCCGGCGACGGCGGGGATGACGGGCGGCACGCCGCCGCCTACCTGCCGCTCGTCGGCAGCCGGCACGTGGTCGATCTGCCGATGGCGGGCGCCGCCCCGGTCGTCGGGGTCTGCTGCCTGTCGTTCGACGGGCCGCGGACGTTCCCGCCCGAGGAACGGGCCGTGCTGACCATGATGGCCGGGCTGCTGGGCGCGGCGGTCCAGCGCATCCAGCTCAGCGCCGCGCGCCAGGTGCTCACCGAGGGCATGCAGCGGCGGCTGCTGCCCGCCGTCCTTGCCGAGGCACCCCGCCTGCCCACCACGGCCCGCTACCGGCCGGCCCAGGCCGCGAGCGAGGCCGGCGGGGACTGGTACGACGTGATCACGATGCCGGACGACCGCGTGATGCTGGTCATCGGGGACGTCGAGGGGCACACGCTGGAGAGCGCCGCCGTCATGGGCCAGTTGCGCACCTCGGTGGCCGCCTACGCCACCGAGGGCCACGGGCCGGCCGCGCTGCTCGAACGCACCGACCGGCTGCTGTCCCGAATGGGCACCGAACTGCTCGCCACCTGCTGCGTGGTGGCCGTGGACACCGGGACGGGGGTGGCCGAGGTGGCGCTGGCCGGGCATCCGGCGCCGCTCGCCCGGCTGTCCGACGGCACCGTCCGTCCGCTGTGGGCACCGGCCAACGTGCCGCTCGGACTGCACGGGCGCACTCCCTACCGTTCCCAGGAACACACCCTTCCGCCCGGAACCGTGCTCGCGCTGTACTCGGACGGCGTGCACGAACCGGACCGCGACGACGTCGGCGCCCGCCTGGGTGCCGACGGGGCGGGCGCCGACCTGGAGATCCTGGCGGACCGCCTGCTGGCGGACACCCCCGGCCGGCGCGACGACGCGGCGCTGCTGCTGGCCCGCTACGAGGGGGCGGACGACTCCGCTGCACCCCGGACCGCGCGTTTCCACATCCACCGGCGTGACCTGCGGGCGGTCAGGGCGGCCCGCGGCTTCGTGCACGAGTGCCTGTGCGACTGGGGGCTGGCCGATCTGTCGGACGACCTCGAACTCATCACCTCGGAACTCGTGACCAACGCGCTCATCCACGCGGGCAGCGATGTGGACCTGCGGCTGCGGGCGTTCGGCGACCGGGTCCGTCTGGAGGTGCGGGACTCGGACAGCGACCCGCCCGTGCCCACCGCCTACTCGCTCACCGACGAGGGCAGCGCGCGGGCGGAACACGGCCGCGGCCTGTACCTGGTCGACGCGTTGGCGCACACGTGGAACACCTCTCCGAGCGGCCGGGGCAAGACCGTCTGGCTGGAGATGGACATCCCCGGGGACGGGGCGGCGGCCCGGCCGACCGTCGAATGACCTAACTGTCCGTTTACAGAGCCCTGCCCGGAGCCGTCGCCACGGACCGTCAACTGACGGTGGTCGTCTCGTGGTCCGCCCGGCCAGAGTGAGACCACGGGCGCAGGGCAACCCTTCCCGCGGCCGTACAAGACATGAGCGCGAGACATGTGATCGCGAGACATGTGACCCGCCCTCTTCCGTCACCACTTAGACCGGTGATAGTGTGTGGCTCAAGCTTCGGCGGCCCGAGGCTGTCTCAGGGCCGCGTACCGAGGTCGCGGAGGAACGCGTGCGGATGCCGCCCGCGGGGGGCCCGCCGACCTCGCCATGTTCAGCTCATGTGCCATGCACCCCTGTCGCCGCGGTCAGGCGCACACCTACTACTTCCGGGATGGAAATCAATGAGACGCACACTTCTGACTGTCCTCGCGGCCGGTGTTCCGCTGGCCGCGGCACTGTGGGTGCCGACCGCGTCGGCGGAGACGGCGGACACCGCTTCCGCGCCGCTCGGTTGCCGCTCGCTGCCCGTGAAGGCCCCCGCCGGTACGAAGGTGGAGAGCGTGACCGCGGTCAGCCACGCGGCGGGCACCGTGGACGTGCCCCCGGTCACCCCGCTGCCGGGGGCGCAGATCCCCGACGTGCCGGCGTTCTGCGACGTGACGGTGACGCTGACCCACCCGGGCCAGGGCGACCACGCCAAGGTGCGCGTCTGGCTCCCGCTGGACAGCTGGAACGGCCGCCTCCAGACGATCGGCGGCCAGGCCTACGCCGCCGGCGACTACGGCGCGAGCCTGGCCGCCGCCGTCAAGAACGGTTACGCCGCCGCGACCACCGACGCCGGCGTCGGCACCTACATCGACACCAGCTGGGCCCTGACCGACGGGGGCAAGGTCGACACGGCGCTGCTGAAGAACTTCGCCAGCCGCTCCGAGCACGAGGCCGCGGTCGTCGCCAAGGACGTCATCGACGGCTTCTACAGCAGGCCCGCCTCCTACGCGTACTTCAACGGCTGCTCCACCGGCGGACGCCAGGGCTACATGGAGGCCCAGCGCTACCCCGACGACTACGACGGCATCCTCGCCAACGCGCCCGCCATCAACTGGGACGAGTTCGAGGTCGCCACCCTGTGGCCGCAGGTGGTCATGAACAACGAGAAGACGTACCCGACGTCCTGCGAGTTCAAGACCTTCACCGACGCCGCCGTCAAGGCCTGTGACCCGCTCGACGGCGTCAAGGACGGCCTGGTCAACGACCCGGCCCGGTGCGACTTCGACCCGCGCCGGCTGATCGGCACGAAGGTGGTGTGCGACGGCAAGGAGCTGACGATCACGGCGGCCGACGCGGCCGTCGTCCGCAAGATCTGGGACGGCCCGCGCACCGCGTCGGGCAAGAAGCTGTGGTCCGGCGTCCCGATCGGGGCCGACCTGTCGGCCCTCGCCGGTGTCACCCCGCCGGACGCGAACGGCAACGTCAAGGGCGCCCCCTTCCCGGTGCCCGCCGCCTGGGTCCAGACCTGGGTGCAGAAGCAGCCGTCCTCCGACCTCACGAAGATCACCTACAGTGATTTCACGCGGCTGTTCAAGCAGTCCGAGGCCGAGTACGACAAGATCATCGGCACCGACGACCCGGACCTGTCCGCCTTCCGCAAGTCCGGCGGCAAGCTGCTGAGCTGGCACGGCCAGGCCGACCAGTACATCCCCGCCCAGGGCACCGTGAAGTACCGCAAGCAGGTCGAGCAGGAGCTGGGCGGCGCCAAGAAGGTCAACGACTTCTACCGTCTCTTCCTCGCCCCGGGCACGGCGCACTGCGGCCTGAACAACGGCAGCGGTGCCACGGCCGACGACCTCGGCGCGCTGCGCACCTGGGTCGAGAAGGGCAAGGCCCCCCGGACGCTGCCCGCCACCCTGATCAACGCCGACGGCAAGAGCGTCACCCGCGACCTGTGCAGCTACCCGTCGGTGTCCCGCTACGACGGCCAGGGCGACCCGGCCGTCGCCTCCAGCTTCCGGTGCGTCCTGCCGTCCCGGCACTGACCCGACGACCGACCACCTGACCACCCGAGAAAGGCCCCACCCCCATGAGCACGCAGACAGCGGCACCGTCGAACTCGACGGCGGCCGAGGGACGTTCCTCCCTGCTGAGGCTGTACCTGGGCCGCGGCGTGCTGGCCGTGGCGTGGGCCCTGGCGTTCGCCGGAGCCCATGAGAACGTCGACGCCGTGGCCATCACCCTGCTGGTCGTCTACCCGCTGATCGACGCGGTGTCCTCGCTGATCGACTACCGGGCCACCCCCGCCGGTTCCGAGCGCCGGGTCACCGCGTTCAACGGGGCGCTCAGCACGCTGGCCGCCATCGCGGTCGGTATCGCCGGGGCCGGTGGCGTCGCGCCGGTGCTCCATGTGTTCGGTGCCTGGGCCGTCGTCTCCGGTGCCGCCCAGGTGGTCGTCGGGCTGCGGCGGCGCGGTCCCGAGCTGGGCAAGCAGTGGCCGACCCTGATCTCGGGCGGGCTGTCCTTCCTGGTCGGCTTCGTCTACAACGTCCAGGCCGCGGGCGACAACCCCTCGCTCGACGTGCTGTCCGTCTACGCCACGGGCGGCGGGGTGTGGTTCATCCTCCAGGCCCTGCTGCTGGGCTGGAAGGCCCGCCAGCTGCGCACCCGGACCGTCTGACCACCCCTGACCGGTGCCGTCCCGGCCCGCGCCCCGTGGCGCGGGCCGGGACTTTTCCGTGCGCCGGGCCGGGGCGCGCGGGCCGGGACCCTTGGCTGGTTGCTGGTTGCTGGTTGCTGGTTGCCGGTTGCTGGTTGCCGGTGGCCAGTTGCCCGCGGCTGGTGGGTGGTTGGGTGGCCGGGGGCCGTCAGCCGACGCGGTAGCGCACCGGAAGGGACAGCACGCCGCGGATGATCCCGGAACCGATCCAGTCGAGCGAGTCCGGCGGTACGGCCAGTTCCAGCTCGGGGACGCGGGACAGCAGGGTGCGCAGGGCGATGGCCGTCTCCAGGCGGGCGAGCGGGGCGCCGAGGCAGTAGTGGATGCCGTGCCCGAAGGCCAGGTGGCGGGCGTTCGACCGGGTCACGTCGAGGACGGCGGGGTCGTCGCCGTCGGGCTGCGGGGCGTCGTGCCCGGCCGAGCCGAGAGCGACGACGACCATGCTGCCCCGGGGCACCGGCACCCCGCCCAGTTCGAGGTCCTCCGAGGCGTAGCGGCTCGTGGAGCGCTCGACGGACGTGTCGTAGCGCAGGAACTCCTCCACCGCGCCGGGCACCAGCTCGGGCCGCTCGCGCAACAGCCGTAGCTGGCCGGGGTGTCGCAGCAGGGCCAGCACCGCGTTGCCCAGCAGGTTCACCGTGCTCTCGTGGCCCGCGACGACCAGCATCATGGCCGTGCCGACCAGTTCCTCCTCGGAGAGCCGGCCGTCCTCCTCGTCGCGCACGGCCACCAGGGCGGACAGCAGGTCGTCCTGGGGACGGCGGCGTTTGTCCGCGACCAGGTCGGCCAGCAGCCCGTGCAGAGCGGCCAGCGCCGGGCGGTGCTCGGGCGAGGCCACCTGGAGGGCCTGCCCCGACCAGCGGCGGAAGTCCAGGTGGTGCCGGGGCGGGATGCCGAGGAGTTCGGCGATGACCGTGGCGGGCAGCGGGGCGTTGAAGGCCTCGACGAGGTCCAGCTCGCCCGACGGCGGCATCGCGTCGATCAGGTCGTGGGCGATCCGCTCGATGCGCGGTGCCAGTTCGGCCGTACGGCGGGGAGTGAAGGCGGCCGAGGCCAGCCGGCGCAGGCGGGTGTGCTCGGGCGGGTCGGCCTCCATCATCTGCGCGCCGAGCCCCACCGAGGGCTGGTGCAGGACGTATCCGGCGGTTGCCAGGGCCTCGGCGGCGGGCGTGGCGTCCTTGAGCAGGGCGGGATGGGTCAGCGCCTCCCGGGCCAGGTCGTGGCCGACGATCACCCAGCCCTTCAGACCGAGGTGGAACTCGGCCGGGTGGATGGGGCCGAGCTGCCGGAGCCGGGCGTACCGCGCGGGGGAGTCCGCCTTGAAGGCGTGATCGATGACCACCCTGCCGTCCTGGTACGGGCAGTGCTCGTGCGCGCTCATGGGTGCCTCTCGGGTTCTGGCGGTCCGGGGCCGCCCGGGGCGGCCCCGGCCGGCACCCGACGCGCTGTCAGGTCGTCGTGTGGGGAGAACGAGCCGGGTTCGGCGTTGGTTCAGCCTGCCCGGCCCGTGGACGGACACGCCGGAGGGGCATGCGCACCGCGCATGCCCCTCCGGCGTCCGGGAACTCAGTTGTCGCTGTTGAGGATGGTCAGCACCTGGAGCACCTCCAGGTAGATCCACACCAGGGTCGTGGTGAGACCGAAGGCGGCCAGCCACGCCTCCTCGCGGGGTGCGCCGTAGGCGACGGCGTCCTCGACCTGCTTGAAGTCGATGGCGAGGAAGGCCGCGCCGAGCAGGATGCCGAGCACGCCGAAGAGGATGCCGAGGCCGCCGCTGTGGAAGCCGAGGCCGTTGCCCGCGCCGAAGGCGGAGAAGAGGAGGTCGGCGGCGAGCAGCAGCAGGAATCCGGTCGCGGCGGAGGCGACGAACCCGGCGAAGCGCCGGTCGACGCGGATCCAGCGCATCCGGTAGGCGAGGAGGACGCCGGCGGACACGGCGAAGGTGCCGAGCACCGCCTGGACGACCACGCCCGGCGCGATGTACGTCGAGGTGGCGCTGGAGATGACGCCGAGGAAGACCCCCTCGAACGCCGCGTATCCGAGGATCAGCGCCGGGGACGGTGCCCGCTTGAACGCCTGGATCATCGACAGCACGAAGGCGATCAGGGCGGCGCCCACGGCGAGGCCGTAGGACCGGCCGATGTTCGCCTCGTCGACGGGCAGCAGGAGCCAGGACAGCACCGCCGTCAGGGCCACGGTGCCGAGCGTGGTCGCGGTGCGGACGACGACGTCGTCCATCGTGATCGCGGTCCGCGTGGTCCGTACGCCGGCGTCCGGGCCCGCGCCGGCGGCCGGGGCGTAGGGGTTGGTCAGGTAGTCGTCCGCCGGCCGGCCTCCGGCCGTGGCGCCCACCGGGTGACGCGTGTATGCGTCGACCGGGGCGGCATCACGGGCGGCGCCCCAGCGGGAGAAGACCGGGTTGGTGCTCTTCACGTCATTCCTCCTCATCCGCCGCGCGTGCGGCCTGCGGCACAGTGTGTCCTCGGGTGTCCGGGGTGGCATACGTGTGACCGTGCCGCCCGCCGGATCGGTGTCCGGCCATCCTGTGCGTCACCACTCTGACAGGTGACGCGATGGGGCGCAAGTCGTCCCTGCCCGGGCCCGGTCGCGCTCACTCGGACGGCGCCGCCGGACCGTCGAGCAACCGGAGGAGGAAGTCGTCCCAGTTCAGACCGTCCATCTCCGCCTCGGCCGGGATGATCCGGTAGGTGGCCTCCAGCCACTCGGCGAGCGGCCCGGTGGGCACCTCGAAGAGGGCCTCCACCTCCTGCGATTCGAGGAGCAGCCAGGACGAGGGGCGCTCCCCGGGCAGCGTCGGCCACATCCGCACCTCGCCGCAGCCACTCATCGACGTCAGGCCGCGGTGGAGCAGCTCGCGGCCGATCCGCCAGATGAGACTCGGTCCCCGCTCCGCCAGGAACTCGACGGTGATCACCGCGGGCATGTCCGCGTCGAACCGGAACTCCGCTCGCATGGGTTGCCGGGTGAACTCGTCGAGCATCTGGTCGAGGTCCAGGAACAGCGAAGGCAGATGCCGGGGCGTCGACCGCGCCCGCAGTGGTGACTGGTCACGGTGCATGACGGGAGTTCCCCTCCGTGGTAGGAAGTCTGCGCCTCCCACTGTTCGCCCGGGGGCACAACCCGCACATCGGTCACTTGACGGTCAAAGGACGAGGCGCGGTGGGGCAGCCGATGACGCGGAGACGCGCCGTGCGGAGCGGGAGGAACGTGACGTAAGTCAATGTGCTGCCCGGCACCGGGGGCCGCCGAGCGGCCGGTGCCGGCGGGCTGCGACCACGGTGCATGTATCTTCAAGTCCATACGTGCCTCAATCGGCGATGTCCCACACCTGGACGACGGGCGTCGCCGGCACGCATCCGTGCGGGTTCCGCCGCACACCGACGTGCACCGTGAAGTGGGGGTCGCCTCAGACATGTCCTCGTCCTACGACCGCGCCCGTACCGGCCGTCACCGCGCGCCCTCGGCCGGCGACCGGTTACGCGCACTGCTCGCCGACTCCGGCAGGCGTCTGCCGTTCCCCGCGGTCGCCCTGGTCGCCGCGGTCTCCGTCAGCGGATGCGGAGCCACCGGCGCGACCACCGCCGATCCCGTCCACGGGGCCCAGGCCGTCGCACCGGACGCGGCGCCGGGCGGCGCGCCGCCGGCCGCACCGGGCGTCCCCCGTACGGTGACGGCCGCCGATCCGGTCTCCGCCACCGACACACACCTTCCCGGCGTGGGCCCGAAGACGTCGGCCCGCATCCCCGCGAACGCGCGGCAGGTCGTGCTGGTCACCGGCGAGGGCAAGGACTCCTCCCGCTCCCAGGTGGTGCTGTACCGGAAGACGGCGTCCGGCTGGGAGGGCGGTGCGACCTGGCAGGCCCACAACGCCTTCAAGGGCTGGACGACGGACCACCACCTCGGCGATCTCCGCTCGCCCATCGGTGTGTTCACGCTCAGCGACGCGGGCGGTCTGCTGGCCGACCCGGGCACCAAGCTTCCGTACACGCGCTCCGGCGGGTTCGCGGTCGGCGGCACCGGCTTCGAGGGCGAGTCCCTCGCCGGTTCCTTCGACTACGTCGTCGCCATCGACTACAACCGCGTGAGGGGCACGTCCCCGCTCGACTGGGGCCGCCCCCAGGGCGCGGACAAGGGCGGCGGCATATGGCTGCACGTCGACCACGGCGGCCCGACCCACGCGTGTGTGAGCCTGTCGCAGGAGCACATGAGGCAGTTGCTGCGCACGCTCGACCCGGCGCTGCACCCGGTGATCGTGATGGGGGACGCCGCCTCGCTGGCACGGTGACCGCCGCACCCGCCCGTGCGACACGAACCCGCCCGTGACCGGCAGAGACCGGTCACGGGCGGGTTCGTGCGGGAGTCCGCCGGACGTCAGGTGACGGGCGGGAGGTTGGGGCCCGTCGTGCCGAGCTGCTCAGTGGACACCACCGGCGGCACCGGCCAGGTCACGCCCTTCGGCGGCCAGCTCTGCCCGGTCGCCTTCAGGAACTCGGCCGGCGGCTCGTACAGCGGCGGCTGGTTGCCGTCGGGGATCATCGAGGCCCATGCGACGCCCTCGGTACGGTCCTTGAACTCCTGCTTCATCGCGTCCAGCTGCTCCGGCTGCTCGATCAGGTCGACCGCCGCCGCCGCCAGGTAGCGGGCGGCGGACAGCAGCGCCTGGTGGCCGATGTTGGTGGCAGCCGTCGCGGTGACACCCCAGTTGTGGTTCGGGATGCCGGGCGGGTAGGCGGCGGACAGCAGCACGGCGGTGGGCGCCTGCCAGCTGATGTCGGCGGTGTCGGTGGCGAGTCCGCCGGTGTAGGCGGCGGCCGGGGGAGCGAGCGGGGTCAGCTCGGTCGGCATGCCCACCTCGGGCTTGCCCAGGGACTTCTGGATGCTCTTGGCCAGGGCGTGGTCGGCGTCGGCGAACTTGGGGGCGCCTATCTGCCGCATGTTGTCGTTGAGCAGTTCCGCACCGGCCTTGTTGGCCAGCAGGTTCCACGTCGCGGCGTGGAACTTGTGCACCAGGCGGGTCTGGCTGGCCTGGGCGGCGGCCTTCCCGCACTCCACGATCTTGTCGTAGAGCACCTGGGCGCGCGCCGGGCTGCCCTCGCGGACGAAGAACCAGATGGAGCACATGTCCGGGGTCACGTTCGGCGCGCCGCCGCCGTTGATGATCGCGTAGTGGAAACGCCCGGACGGGGCCACGTTCTTCTCGCGCAGGTACTCCGACATCGTGGCCATCAGCAGCGCGCCGTCCAGACCGCTCTTGTTGCCGAGCGGGGTGCCGCCGTGACCGGAGGCGCCCAGGAAGGTGAAGGTGGCCGAGATCAGCGCGCTGGTGGTGTTCCAGAACGGCACCGTGATGTTGAACGGGTGCCAGTCCAGGAACGCGTCGAGGCCGTCGTACACCCCCTCCTTGACGGCGTACGCCTTGCCGACGAGCTGTTCCTCGCCCGCGCTGCCGAACAGCTTGACCCGGGCCTTGAGACCGTTCGCCCGGATCGCCTGGGCGACGGCGATGGCGGCGGCGGTGCCGCCCGCGCCGAGGGTGTTGTGGGCGTCGCCGTGGCCGGCGCCGTAAGTGGGGCCGTAGGCGTCGTAGTTGTAGACGAGGGGGTCGTGGGTGCCCACACCCTTCTTCTGGGACAGGCCGGGCAGCGCGTCGTACTCGGCGTTGAAGCCGAGGACGGGCCCCTCCGTGCCGTACGTGGCGACGAAGGCGGTCGGGAAGCCGGCCGAACCCCACTCGATGGTGAAGCCGTTGTCCTTCAGCAGTTTGGCGTGGGCGAGGGAGGACTTCCACTCGCGCAGCGACAGCTCCGCGTGCTGCCACACCTCGTCGCTGAGCTTCTTGATCGCGTCCTCGTTGGCCGAGATCCAGTCGAGCGCGGTCTGCTTGGCGGCGGTGTTCTGCGCCAGCCCCTTGGGGGCACGGTACGAGGCCGGAGAGACACCGGTCTTCTCGTCGTACCCGAGCGTCGCGGCGAGCACCGGGTCGGCCTGGAGGATGGTCGCGGTGGTCGCGGTGGCGCCCAGCCCGAACATCTTCAGCAGGCGTCGGCGGCCGGGGTGGAAGTCGTCGTTCACGTCAGTGTTGTCCTCGCGGTGTGAGGGCAGAGCCGGACGACCGGCTCCGTGACATGTGGTCGTGGCATGTCGCCGAACGATCATAGGTGTCTACGCGGAGAAGCATCAGGTGTTTCCAGGCCCAACCCGGTTGTGTGTACGATTCGTTCGCAGCGGAACCCGGGGCCGACGAGCTCCGGACGGGGCAGACCGTCCCGGGGCCGAGCCGAGAGATGTGAACCTTTCGGCATCCCGGATCCGTTGTCGATTGGGAAGCTCCGCCGCGCGATCGAGATGCGGCGGATCCGGCGGCCGTCCCTATCTCCCCCGGTGGGACGGCCGCCTTCCGTCGCGCGCACCACCGCGCTGTCCGACCCCCTGGAGGCCGTGATGAGCACCGCTGACACGACCGTGCTGAGGGCGGGCCGC
This sequence comes from Streptomyces canarius, assembly GCF_014650735.1. Classification (NCBI taxonomy): domain Bacteria; kingdom Bacillati; phylum Actinomycetota; class Actinomycetes; order Kitasatosporales; family Streptomycetaceae; genus Streptomyces; species Streptomyces canarius. The sequence continues at coordinate 173,106 of NZ_BMVN01000014.1, read as the reverse complement.
CCGCTCGCCCTCGCGTCCCTGGTGTCGCCCGGCGGCGGCTACGCCCTGGAGCACCGGCGCGACGGCACGGCCGTCCTGCGGGACCGCGTCCAGGGGCGCGACCTGTGGCACGTCGGCGTCCCCGGCACGGCGCCGGGGCAGCTCACCCTCCTCGACGACGGGCGTCTGGTGCTGGAGGCCTGGCCCAGGGGGCCCGTCTGGATCTCGGCGGACCCCGACCCCAGAGCGGTCACCGCCATGGTCACCGACCAGGGGCGCCTCGTCCTCACCGACCCGGACGGCGGTCTGCGCTGGAGCCGGGATCCGGTGAGCGAGGCCGAACTGGCCGCCCACCGCCCCGCGACCGGCGACCGGCTGCTGCCCGGTCAGGTGCTGTCCGAGCCGCTCGTCTCCCCGAACGGGCAGTACCGGCTCAGCCACACCCCGGACGGCGAGACCGCTCTCACCGCACCCGGTGACGGGAGGGACCGCCCGGTCTGGTCGCGTAGCGTGAAGGCACCCGGCGAACTGACCCTGGGCACCGACGGTATCCTGCGCGCCGGCACCAACTCCATGGTCCTGCTGCGCTGGACCGGCCGCTACCGGCTGGATCCGGAGGCCGTCCGGATCTCCGCGGTGGTGGTGCGTGACCGGGGAGACATCGTGCTGCTCGACGAGAACGGCGCCGAACTCCACGACAGCGGGTCGGCCGCGGAAGAGGCCCGGCTCGACAAGCTCCGCCGCTCGGAGGCCCGCAGGCAGGCCAGGGAGGCCGCCAGGCCCGTGCGGCCGGCCGGCACCGGCCTGCCCCGGGACTGGTTCGACCTGCTGGACCTGTCCGAGGGCCCGTACACCTTCACGCTGGTGAAGCACACCGACGAAGAGGAGGTCCTGCGGAGCCTGGGCGCCCCCGCCAAGACGATCAGGGCCACCACGTACCGGGACCTGCTCCAGGCGTCCCTCCGGGACCCGGACACCGACTGCGCGAGCGCGTTCGCGGTGCGCACGGGTGACCACGTCGTGGTCGTCGAGCCGTGCGGCTACCAAGCCGTGGAACGCGGGAAGGACCTGTCCCGCGGGACCGACGCGATCGTCTGTTACCTGGACTACGACGGCTGGCAGTCCCTCGCCTGGTACCGGGACGGGAAGCTGCTCGCCGGGTACGGGGAGGACGACTCCACCCGGCTGGAGCGCGGCAAGGCGGCTCCCAGGGGCGCGGAGCGGAGCGTCTTCGTGCCGTTCATGGAGGAGATCGGCCTGGGCCGGTACCGGGAGGACGAGGAGAGCGCCTTCCTGCCGCCGGCCGTCGAGGTGGCCTTCCTGGCGGCGGGGGTACGCCCGAGCGGCGAGGACTTCGACGGCGCGCATGCCGGTGCCGTGTTCGGCATATGACGTCGGCCTCCGTGCCCGTCCCGCCCGCGCGGAGACACCTATGTCAATTGGTCATGGCGAGCGGGAATCGCGGAACGAACAAGTGTGTTCGAGATGTGTGAGCGGAGCGGTGTGCCGTGGTGCTGCCGCCCGTCCCGACCACACTGAGAGGCAGCCCCGCCATGAGCACCCTGAGCAGAACGTCCGTGGACATCGCCACCGCCGACGGCACCGCCGACGCGTATCTCGTCCACCCGGACGACGGCAAGGCACATCCAGGTGTGCTCGTGTACCAGGACGCGTTCGGGCTGCGCCCGCATCTGAAGGCGATGGCCGACCGGCTGGCGGAGTCCGGTTACACGGTGCTCGTCCCCAACGTCTTCTACCGGCACGGTCCCGCCCCGGTCGTGGAACTGCCCGAGTTCATCGACATGGAGGCCCGACCGGACATCGTGGAGAAGATCGTCCCGGTCATGGAGTCGCTCACGCCGGACCTGATCGAGCGCGACGCGGGGGCCTACCTGGCGTGGCTCGCGGACGCCTCGCCGGTGGCGGACGGACCGGTGGGCATCACCGGCTACTGCATGGGTGCCCGGCTCGCGCTGTACACGGCCGGCACCCATGCCGACCGGGTGGCCGCGGCGGCCGGCTTCCACGGCGGCGGGCTGGCGAGCGAGGCACCCGACAGCCCGCACCTGCTCGCCGGCCGGGTCACGGCCGAGCTGTACTTCGCGCACGCCGACGACGACCCGTCGATGCCCGGGGAGCAGGTCGACCGCCTGGAGCAGGCGCTCACCGAGGCAGGCGTCAAGCACCGGTGCGAGGTCTACGAGGGCGCGCACCACGGCTACACCCAGTCCGACACCGCCGCCTACAACCCCGCGGCGGCCGAGCGGCACTGGACCGAACTCCTCGCCCTGCTGGCCCGCACCCTCTGAGAGCGCGGCGCCGGACCATGATGCCGATGCCGGTCCCTTCGGTCCCTTCGGCAGGGCGCGGTTTCCACGGATGACGGCGGAGCCCGGTCGTACCACGGCGAGCGGTGCCGTGCTACGACCCGGGCGAGAGGTTCGCCAGGGAAACGACGGCGCATGGGGCTTCCAGCCGTCGGCCGTGGGGTCTGCGACACGACGTCCGAACGGACGCGCCGGGCTTCGCCGGTGCTCTTGGACCCCGGGAGCGCGGCGCGCGGTCAGTGACTGATCAGGCCGGCGTTCACGGGCATGGCCGTACCGGTGACGTACCGGGACGCGTCGGACGCCAGGTACAGCACCGCGTTGCTGACGTCCGCGGGCTCGACGGTGTCGGCCTCGAACCCGCGGCGGAACACGGACTCCCCCCGCATGCCCGCCTGGACGTCCGCCACCGCGGGCAGGGTCTGCGGCATGCCCGTTCCCGATACGCCGATCGGGCGGACGGCGTTGACCCGGATGCCCTCCTCGATCAGTTCGGCGGACAGCGAGCGCACCAGCCCGAAGACACCGTGCTGAGAGGCCGTGTACGCCTCCGCGCAGGGCAGGCCCTCGACGCTGGCGACCGAGCCGGTGACCACGACCGAACCGCCGCCGCGGGCCTGTAGATGGGGAATCGTGGCGACCATCGTGTTCCAGGTGCCTGTGAGGTTCACCCCCATCACGGCCTCCCACTGCTGCCCGTCCGTGTCGTTCCACCGCCCGAACGCCGCCACACCCGCGTTGGCCACCACGATGTCCAGGCCCCCGAGTTCGGCGACCCCGGCTTCCACCGCCTCCGTGAGGGCCTGCCGTTCCCGGACGTCCACCTCGGCCGTCACGACCCGGCGGCCCGTCTTCACCACCAGGTCCCCGGTGGTGCGCAGATCGTCGAGGGTGGCCATCGGGTAGTCGATGCCGGCGACCGGTGCGCAGATGTCCAGCGCGATGATGTCGGCGCCCTCCTCGGCGAGGCGTACGGCGTGGCTGCGGCCCAGCCCGCGTGCCGCGCCCGTCACCAGTGCGATCCTGTTCTCCAGACGTCCCATACCGTTTCCTCGCAGAAGAAGTGTGTCCGCCGCCGGAGGGGCGGAGGCCGTCCACCGAACCGGTGCACGACCGGCGGGCCGGTCCGGCCGGCTTGGGGAGCCGGGGTTCTTCCGGCCCGCTCACTAGGGACACGGAATCCGGGGGCGCCGGGGATCACATGTCCGTCGCGGGGCCCGGCGGGCGGCGACAGACCGTCGTCCCGGCCGATCAGACCGGTGGCACTGTGACGGGCAGGGAGGTCGCGTCCTCGGCGATCGACGCGAGTTCACCGTCGGTCAGTTCACGTTCGTCCAGCCAGGCCAGACCGACCACGGCGCGGACCGTGCCGTCGTCGTCGTGCACGGGCAGGGCGACGGCGGCCTTGCCGTCCACGGCCCTGGCTCCCGGCTTGACCGCGCCGCTGTCGTCCTCCCTGAGGTTGCAGGTCTGGACCGGCCGGTCGCGTTCCCAGGCGAGGCCCGCCATTCCCTTGCCGAGCGGGATGCGCGCGGTGACCTCCTGCACGCGGGGCGGGATGTTGTGCGCCGCGGCGATGTGCAGCAGGTCCTCGCGCACCACGTGGACCGTGCCGGCGACGGCCGTGTGGCGATCGAGCAGACCGCGCAGCCATGTGTGGGTCGAATCGTCGAGCATGGCGGCGATCGTACGGCAGCCGACGCGCAAACGTGTGCCGGATACGTCTTTGGATACATGTCCCAGGCGTGCCGGGGCGCGCCGGGTCCCCGAGGCGTCCTGGAGGGGACGTCGTCGCCCTGGCGGGCACCGGCTGCTGCGCGACCCGCTCGGCGCGCTGGAATCCGCATCCCAACGGGCCGGCCGCCTTGGGCCTCAGTCGCCGGCCGGCGGGTCAGGGACCGACGGAGGCCTGAAGCGGCTCCTCGGCCTCCGCGGACTGTGTGGGCACGGGCACGAAGGGCGGTTCGAGGTCCGGCGACAGGTCTTCCGGACGCTCGGCTTCGGCCGATGACCGGGCCAGCGCCTCCCGCAACGCCTCGGTCCGCACGCGCATGGCGACCGGGCCGGCGGGGTTGAGGTAGAACTCGTGGCCGTCCGGGAGCCCGTCCAGCAGCTCGGCGACGGGCGCCGTACGCGCGGTCAGACGACCGACGCCCAGCATCTGGTCCGCGGCCGTGTAGACGGGGACCACCTCGGCGCCGTCCTGGGAGAGGGCGGTGACGAAGGACCCGTCCAGCGTGGTGAGGACGGCGACCTCCTCGGCCTCGACAAGAGCCCGCAGGACCGCTTCGACCGGCCCGTGTCCGGTGGCGGCCCACTGCATCGCCTGGTCGACCGGGTCCGTCGGGTCGGGCCAGCCCAGCGCCAGCGGGGACGGCCGGTACTCGTCGTTCGCGCGCCAGGCGACGACTTGCCCCCTGGAATCGCTCTGCCACTCACCGACGACCGCCCAGGCGGGCACCTCCTCCTCGTCCGCCCAGAGCGGATCGACCTCGGTGAGCCACTGGCCGCGCGCGACCTTCGCGGCACTGACGATTTCCGTTGGAGGTGCGGGGAGGACGGCGTCGTCTTCCCCTGCGGAGGAGCTCTCCGCGGGTACTTCGGGTAGATCGGGTATCGGCATCGGGTGTTGCGCGGACAATCCGGTCTCCTGCTTTCCTTAACGAGTTCCCCGGGGCATGGGGCCACCGAGTGCTCTGTACATTTTTTCGATGTCAGGGGGCAGTTGTTTGCCCTCTACCAAGGCTGTGAACGCTTCGGCGACGAACTCGGCCGGATTGGCTCCGGCGTAGCCCTCTGCTGCGCCCTGGGAGCTCACCGGTGTGCGCAGTGCCCTCTGCTTGTGTGAGTCGTCTTTCCATCCTGCATTCAATGTCGTGTAATAGAGGAGCGGATTGCTCTGCCTCGCTATTTGATGGCCGAACTCGTGAATTATGAAGCGGGGTATCATGCGGTGGGGCACTGCTATGAAGAACTTGTTCCCGCCTGCGGAGTATGCCGCGTCATTCTCATTCCTGCCCGGAATCGTACCCGTTTTCGTTACGCTGCCGTCGAGGTTGATCGTGAACTGCTTGTTCGCGTACGGGGATATCACGATTTCGAGTTCGGTTGCGGGCAGGTCGAACTTCGTGATTATCGCCGAAATTGCTTCGTTGAACGCCTCGACGACCTTCCGGTATGACCTTTCGTTTTTGTAGTAGGTGATGCGGGCGGTCACGCCGTGAGAGAGTTGGAAATTTGAATCCCTGTACATTTGGTGAGGGCCGAAAGGTTTGGCCGGCAGCTCATTCTTCTTGATGTCTCTGAAGTAGGTCTGAAGTTCGGGGTTCATCTGGAGGTGGTAGGTCTTGGTGGCCTCCAAGTTCGCACCAGGCACTGCTTGCACCCCACCCATTGCCTGGTAGAGCGTGGTCTGCTCCCACCCTCGGTTTTCAGCTGCTCTGAAATTCTCCAGTGCCAGGTTGAGGTCGCCCTCGAATCTTCTGCCGTCGAACCTGCTCTGTGCGATGGCCGACATATGTTCGCGGGCGCTCCTGGAGATCGCGACATAGTCGGTGAAGTGCGGCACGCCGGACGTGCCTTGAGGCGTGTGCCCATGGAACGGGGTTGCACGCCCTGTCTGCGGAGAAGGCGCATGGCCGCCGTAAGGCTGTGCGTGCAGTGTGCCCTGCGCGTGCGTCTGCACGGGGGCGTGTTGTTGCTGGCCCCCATGCCTCGTCGGGCCCACGTGCATTCCCTGGAGCGGGCCTACGAGGCTGTTGACGCTGACCTGGCTCGGGTTACGGCGGTGGCCTGTGGCCGGCGCGCCCGTCGGGTAATGCTGGACAGTGCCGTAAGGGCTTTGCTGGTACGGGTGAGGCGCGGCGTCAGGACGGGCCGCCGAAGACGACCGGCGTCGGGACGGGCCGGCGGCGTACTGTCCGGTCGCCGACGGCGGGCGCTCCGGCGTCGGGCCGGTCCAGGGCACCTGGTGCCCGGTGTACTGCGGGTGCATCGTGCCTTCGGCGAGAGGCAGGCTGTCCCTCTGCGCGCCGCCACGGGAAACCGAACGCCTGAACGTGTCTCCGATGCGGCCGAAGATTCCGCGAGTCTTCGAGCGGCCCCGCTCCGATTCGCTCGCCACTGACACCTGGCTGCGGTGGCTTTCGCGGGTGTCCGAGCGCTTCAAGCTGTACCCGATGTCGAGGTTCCCTGCCGAGCTGTTCCTGCCCTGGTGCTGATACGCAGGTCCCGATGGCATCTGGTTCCGCGTGTGCTGACCCAGACGAGCCCGCAAGTCCCTCACAGCACTGGTGTACATGCTGTTGTTCTGCCCTGCGAGTGAACTCAAGTACGCATCGATACTGTGCTGGACGGCGTCGAGGGACCCTCGGTTGTAGACCCAGGCATGCAGATCGTCGTGAACGCGGGCGAGGTACCTGTTCTTGCGTGCTTGTGGCGGAGTTTTCGAGAGCCACTTCGTGAAATATGTGTCGGGCGCCGCCGCCACATGATTCGTGCCCATGGTTCCGGGATGCGTTCCGTGGCCCGGCTGTGCCGAACCCTCCCCCAGGTTTTGAGCAAGGGGCGCGCGCTGGGATATGTCCGCCGTCTTCTTTTTCAGCAGCGGCATACCGCCGCCGAGGCCGGGTCCCTCGTACGGCTGCACCTCAGGCAGGGGTTCGCCGTTCGTCACCTCGAACCAGTGCGCCTCCGCCTCGGACAACGCGTGACCGGCCCACACGTACGTGTCATACGCCTGCGCCAGGCGCACGTCGTCGTCGACGCCGCCCACGCCCTGCCCGACCTGTTCCCGTATTCCCTCCAGCACCGACTCGGCACGTGCCAGGTCAAGCCGCGCAGACGTGAGCGCCGCGCCCGCGTCGATCACCGCGCCCTCGTCCCGGGCGCGGTCCACGTCGTCGCCCTCCCAGACGTAGGCACGCTCCTTGCCCTTGTCCACCGGCGCTCCGACGGCATCGTCGGCGTGCGTTCCGTCGGCCGTCGACGCAGGTGCGGTGACCGTCACCCGCGGAGTGACGACCGTGTGCTCGGTGATCTGGGACGCCGGAACCGAAAGTCCGACGGGCACCACCCCGGTGGCCTCGGTGGAGGAGTCCCCGTGGTGGAAGGCGAAGGTGAACTTCACATGACCGTCGAAGTGTTCGAGCGGGGTCGGGATCTTCGCGTTGTCGAAGACACGGCCCCCGCTGGCCTGGTCGGCCCGGCTGCGGTACCGGAAACCCCCGCCGAAGGTCAGACCCGCCCCCAGCTTGCTGTGCAGGGCACTCGAGCGTGCCCCCAGCTGGCTCACCAGCAGGAACTGCCGAGAATGCAGTCCGCGCCGGCTGAACAGGGAGAACTTCTCGCTGGCCAGCGCCACTTCGGCCTTCGCCTCCGGACGCGTGTGCGTGAGGTCGACCACCTCGGCCCTGACCGACACCCAGGCCTCACGGCCGTTCACCCTGAACGACTCGCCCCGCAGCTCACCGCCACGGGTCAGGTGCGGCAGCGCGGCCATCAGCCGGTCCTTGCCGAACTCCGCCATGACCAACGTGCTCCGCCGACTGCCCACCTGGGTGACGTCGGACCACGCTCCTCCGAACGCCTTGCGCCCCTCGGTGTCCAGCAAGTCCCGCAGAGACCCGACGTCCGGCAGATCGCGGACGAGCTGACCGTCCGACATGCCGTGGGTCCACAACGATCGTGGCGGCTGCGGCACCACCGAGGTACTCGCGGACGTCTCCGTCGCCGGGCGCGGGGCCACGGAACCGGGCCGCGGCGCTTCGAAGCGGGCCTGCTCGGCCCCCGAGACCTTGACGGCGTCGGCGCTCTGCACCAGCGCCTGGAAACCGATCTCGGCCTCCCCGACCTTGCGCACGCGCACGCCGAACGTCCGCCTGGTCATGGAGGGAGAACCGTTCGGCCCCGCCTCGGCCAGCTTGGCGGCGGCCGATGCCCGGATGCGCTCGGTCTGCGCCTTGAGCGCGTCATGGAACTCGGTCCGTGCCTTGTCGCGCCGCGCCTGCACAGCCTCGGACTCCAGCAGAGCGCGCTCCAGCTCGCGTCGCGGACCGTCCGGGCCCTCGGGCCGCTCGCCGTCCCCGGTCCGCACGGCCGGGTCCGGACCGTGGGCATGGCCGTCGGACATCCGGTCGAGCAGTTCCGCGACCCGGAGTTCCTGCGCCTGGAGCTGCCCCTCCAGCTGCACGAAACGATCGCGCAGCTGACCGATGTGGAGTTGTTCCCGCGCCGTGCCGTCCGGTACCCGCGTGTCGACACCGGGTCCGAACAACCGCCGCCGGTCCCGGAACGCGACATGCAGCCGTGCGACACCGTCGAAGACGCTGCCGGGCACCTTGGTCTTGGTGCCGGCGGCGGAGCGGACGCCGGTCGACGTGTCCGCGATGTCCTCGACCTGGGAGGTGTGCGTCAGCGTCCCCCCGGCGAACACCTCCGCCGGAGAGGCGCCCAGCGGATCGGAGGTCCCGACCACCGTGAGGTTGGTGGCGTCGGCGGTGACCTGGGGGCCGGAGCCGTGCGGATCCGTCCGACCGCTGCTGGTGACGCCGAGCGTGGCCGAGTTGAACTCGGTCGCCCTGGTGTTCGCGGTGTGGGTCATCGCCTTCACACTCGCGGTGATGGCCAGTTCACGGCCGTTCACCCGGACGACCCACGGCTGCCCGGCCATCATGGACCTCAGCCGCCGCTGGAACTCGGAACCGTGCAGACGCTCCGCGAGCTTCAGCCGGGCCGCCTCCCACTTCCTGCCGGAGCCGAACGCCTTCGGTCCGGTCGCGTCCAGCTGCCGCAACACGTCCTGCACCAGTTCGGCCGCGTGCGCGTCGGGCGCCGCGGCGCGGTCGGCCCCCACCGGGCGTACGTCGAGCACGACGTCGTCGGCGCCGAGGCGCAACGTCCGCGCGATCCGGTCGGGCACGCGGAAGTGCTGCTCCGGTCCGGGCGCGTCACCGGTCGTGGGATCCACCGGCAGATCCCGCACGGGGAACGCGAACTGACCGCCGTTGACGACGGTGAACGTCCGCCGGCCGCCGTCGGCTCCCGGCAGCACGTGGGGGAGGCGGACCTCCACGGTGTACGTCACGTCGCCCTCGAAGAGGGCGGCCGGTTCGACGGTCTTGTCCTTGGAGACCACGCCGCCGCGGTGATCCACACTGCTGCCGGACAGCACGTCACGGTGTCGCTGGTGGCCGACGGAGAACGAGACGTGCGGCACCTTGACGCCGGCCCGCTGCCACAGGCTCCGGCGGGCGTTGCCGTCCTTCTGGGCGGCCGACGCTGCGGCGGACTCGGTGCCGTGCTCGAACTCGAAGTCCTTCACCACCCGCAGGTACCGGGTCATCTCGGCCCTGGCCGAGGTGATGCGTATGTCGGCTGTCACGGGACCGCCCTTGAAGACGCCGCCCCACGTCTCGCCGGCGGTCAGCCCGGCAGTCCTGGGCTGGAGCGCGTCCGAGTCGAAGAACTGGCCGATCTCGGCCTCCACCTGGTCCCAGTGCTCACCGAACGTGCCGGAGAGGTTCTCCTTCACCGCCGCGACGACCCGGTCCCCGGGCAGCTCCAGAACGACGTCCCCGTTGCCGATACGACCGCCGACCACCCGTGCCGGCGGCTGGAAGGCGAGGTGCCCGCGCGGCGGGGACCCGGCGGACGAGGGTGCCTCGTGGGCGGTCCCGGAACCGGCCGGCTCCGGGCGGCCCGGCACGGTGTCGCCGACGGCCACCGGGTGCACGGGGTTCCCGGGCACGGCCGTGGCCGGGTCCGCCGTCCGCTCGTGTACGGCCGGCCCGCCGTCGGCGGAGGTGTCCGGCCGGGTGAACACCTGCGTGCCGACGCCGTCCCGCGCGACCTCGAAGCGCTGGGCATGGGCCTGCGGGAACGCCACGACGAAACGCACCTGCGTCCGGCCCCGGTGCGCCCCTGACACGTCCGGCCGGCTGACAGCGGCGTCGACGCTCACCGTGGCGATGTACGCCACCATCGGCTCCGGGTACTTGGCACTGGCCACACTGCTGTAGCCGTCGGACATCCCGGCACCGGTCCGGTACCGGTGCGCGATGCCGGCGCCCGGGGCGTGCACACTCAGGAGCACATCGTTGCCGAGGTCCGGTTCCACGCCCGCCTGCGCCCACTCGCCGTGCGTGACGGCCGACCCCATACGGGTGCTCAGTTCGTCCGTCACGTCGTTCAGCAGGTTCACCTCGGCCGCGTCGAGAACCCGCAGGTACTCCAACGACTCCAGCCGCCCGTTCAGGCTGAGCTGGGCATCGGACCGCAGCGGCGCCGGCAGCGGGATGCTGTGGGCGGTGGTGCCGCGAGTGATCCGGGGGAGGTTCGTGGCGAGCTGTTCCCGGGTGGCCATGTCGTGTGCGGCCGGACGTACGGCGCGCCAGTGGGAAGCGAAGAAGTCACGGCCGATCCCGTCCAGGAGATCACCGAGCTTGGGCAGGTGGGCGGCGTCCGGCGACCGCTCCTCCCCGGCCAGGACGTCGAGGACGACCGTGTGGGCCGGAAGCCCGGTCCAGACCTGGGGCGACGGCTGCCAGGCGGTGTCCCCGGGCTCCAGCGGCGTCCCGGTCATACGGCGGGGCTGCTGCGGCTGCTCGGCGGCCGAGAAGACGGTCGGCTCCGAGACCGCACGCGCGTCGCCGGCGTCCACCAGCACCTGGAAGCCGATCCGGGCCCGGGCCCCGCGCGGCGGAGCCGACGCGGACGTCCCCGTGTGCGGCGCGGTGGCGGGAGCGTCCGACGCGGTCGTCGTGGAGGACGCGCCGAGCGGGTCGGCACGATGGACGAAGGTGAGGGCGGCCGTACCGTCGAAGACGGCACCGGGCACCTTCATCTTGATCGCGGTGCCCGTTCTGACCGAGTGCTGGTCGACCAGGGTGCCGTCACGGTCGAAGTCGCCCTGCACGGTACCGGTGACCGTCGTCGGGCCCGCGTGCAGGTCGCCGCTCTGCGCGTTCAACGCCGCGCGGAAGGACTGTTCGGAGACCTCCGCGTCGGAGAAGACGCGGGTGACGTCCGAGCCGGTGTTGAACTCCGTCTTGGCGGTGTTCCGCACGTGCTTCATCGACGTGACCTCGGCGGAGACCAGCAGAGTCCCCCGGTCCCCGCCCAGCTCGATCTCCAGTGCCTCGCCCGCCGTCAGGCCCTTCAGCTCGTACTGAAGGACGTCCAGGGAGTCGAGGCGGTCCCCGACCGTCTTCCGGACCCCGCTCCAATCGGAGCCGAAGACGCGCCGCCCGTACGACTCCAGTGAGGTGGGTTCGTCCGGGGAACCGAACAGGCTCTCGTGCAGAGTCCCGGTGACGCGTTCGCCGTTCGCGTCCACGAGGAACACGTCGCGGACGGTGTCCATGCCACCGAGCGCCTGCGTCTGCTCGACCCGCAGCGGAGCCGTGTAGTGCCGGGCGTCGGGTGTCTCGGACAGCGGGCGGGTGTCCCCCTCGGCGGTGGCCACGGGCACCGTCGCCGACACCTGGACCCGACTGGTGCGCGCACCGTCGCCGGCATCCCACATGATGCGCTTGCCGAGGGAGCCGCGGACCGCCGAGAAGTCGAACTCCAACCGGACCCCGGCATCGATGCGCAACGCCGGCTCCGGCGTCTTCGTACGGCTGAACAGCCGGCCGCTGGACAACGTGCGGTGCGAACGGGAATGGGACCAGTTCGAGGACAGGTTTCCCGTCAGTTCGGTGTGCTCGGCCGCTTTGCCCTTCACCAGCAGGCCGCCGGTGACGGTCGAACGCTTGTCGCGCTGGAAGCCGTCACGGATGAGCGATTCGCTGCCGTCCTCGAACTCGAGGCTGTCGAAGACACCGACCGTCTCGGCCCGCGTGACCTCGGCCCGGACCGGGACCTCACCGCTGAAGCCGGCCACGTCCAGGGTGAGGGTGCGCACTTCACCACGGGTCATCGCCGACAGCGACGGCCAGATCGTGCGGCGGAGCTGGTCCCCCCAGTCCGCCGACAGCGCCTCGCGCTCGGCCGGGTCCAGCACGGCGTCGAGACGCGCCACCACGTCCTCCAGGACAGCGGTGGCAGTCTCCTGGGACGGCAGGACACGGTCCGCGCCGCCGATCTGACCGACGACCGTCATCCTGGCGGGGGGCGGGGGCAGCGGCCCGGCGACCGGATCCGGGGAGAGATGGTCTCCCGCGGAGGTCCCCTGGGCCTCCGCCGCCCCGGCCTCCGGCACGTGGTGGGGCGGGGCCGGCTCCGCGGCGGCCCCGGCCGGATGAGCGCCGGGCGTCACGGCTGACGCGTCGGGGGCTTCGGTCTGCCGGGGTGACTGCGAGTCGCGGACCCCGTGGCCGTCGCCCTGGGCGGGCGCCGCCGTGGACACCTCCTGCCCGTCGTGGACGTCGGCCCCGTCCGGCGCAAGCCCACCGGAGTGCGACGACTCCTGGGGCACGCCGCTTCCGGCGTGTACGGTGCCGCTCGGCCGGGGCTGGGTGGTACTGTCCGCCGCCGTTCCGGTGTCGTGCACACCGGAGTCGATGCCGTGCGCAGCGGGCGACGTGAGGACGGAGAAGACCGAGTCGACGACGCTCGGGCGCGTCGTCTCGACGGGGGACGAGGCCTCGTCGGTGCGCGCGGGCGGCTCTTCCCCACGGACCCCGACACCGGAGCCGTCGAGGTCCTGGGTGACGTCCGGGTGCCCGTCGGCCTGCGGCCGGACCGGCTGCCCGTCGGCTTCGGTCGTCACCCCGTCCGGTTCGCCGGGGACCGGCTCCCGCTCGTTGAGCGCGGTGATGTCGCGGAAGCCCTGCCACAGGCTGTTCTCGGCGGTGGTCGCGTTGACGGGGTTGTGTCCGGTTTCGGACGGGGCGGGGCTGTCGTAGAGGCGGTGCAGGAGGGGGGCGAGGCCGGGCTCGTTCCGGTCGACCCAGTCGACGCCGTTGTTGCGGGGCAGGCCGGTGTGGGGATCGTTCCCGTGGTTCGCGCCGAGGTAGGCGTTCGCGGTCTGGGCGAAGTACTCCTCCACGTCGCGGGACGCGTAGTTGTCGTTCCCGTCGGCGTCGCGGAGGGGGCCGTCCGCCCATTCGGCGTCGGGGCCCGCGTTCTTCTTGGCGGTGAAAGCTGAGCCGACGAGGTCACGGTCGGTGTCGGTCAGCCCGAAGTGGTAGATCAGATGGTGCAGTTCGTGACTGACCGAGGAGTAGCCGTCGCTCTGGTGCGGCTGGTCGTCGCTGACGGGCGTGTGCTCGCCGAGGAGGTTCTCCTCGGCGACCAGGACGAGGCGGTGGTCAGTGAGGGTGGCACCGCGCACCGTGTCCAGGGGACGGCCGTCGGGGGCGTGCGGGCTGTCGGGCAGGCCGGCGGTCTCGGCGGCGGTGCTGGTGCGGGGGATGATCCTGACGCGGACGCCGCTGGCGGCGACGCGGGCGGCGGTGTCGGGGTCGGCCAGGACCGTGGAGAGCTGGCGGGTGAGTTCCAGGCGCGCGGCGACCGGGCGTTCGACTCCGGCGGGTACGTCGATGAGGGACTGGGCGATGCGGACGGCTTCGGTGTCGGGCAGTGCCTGGTAGAAGTCCACGCCCAGTCCCGGCGGATCCGTATGCACGGCTGTCTGGACCGCCCCGGCCGGCGGCTCGGCATTGAAGCTGCCGCCGAAGGGGTCGCCGATGCTGGTTCCGGCTTTGCGGAATCGTTCGGCCCAGTC
>NZ_BMVN01000014.1:0-158705 GCF_014650735.1 Streptomyces canarius | reverse complement strand
CCGCCGCTGTCCTCGGGACGGGCCCCGCCGGGCAGACGGGTGTCGTGCCGGTAGGGGGCGTCGCTGAGCAGGCGCAGGCCGAGGGTCATCGCGCCGGGCAGGTCTGCGGGGTGCTGGAGGAGGTGGTCGGCGACGATCAGGGCGTCCTGTTCCAGCCGGGACAGCTCGGCAGGATCGGTCGTCTCGTCCAGGCGGGTGGTGAAACCGGGCTCGGGGGAGTGGCCCAGCAGGCGGACGGCGGTCAGTAGCGCGTCGTGGATGGGGACCCCAGCGACCAGTTCCTGCGGTCCGCCGTCACGGACCGGGGACTTCTCCCACCGCCGCCAATGGCCGGCGAAGTCTTCCAGGTGCGCGGCTCGCTCCGTGTCGGAGACACGGTCACCGATGTGGGTGTCCGGGCCGGTGGTCGTGGATTCAGTGGCGCCGGCGTCAGTGTGGTCAGGCCGTAGCGGAGTCTGCGGGGCGAAGGCGACGTCGGTGATCTGCGTGTCGTAGGTGTTGAGGGCCGCCTGGAGCCGGGCGCGGTGTTCGGGGGAGAGGTCGGTCCTGGTGAGTTCCTGCGTGAGGGCTTGCTTGTAGGGGTTTTCGTCGACTCGTACGTTCAGGACGGTGATGTCGGGGGACTGCTGGGGTGGCCGGTTGAAGACGGTGATGGGGCCTCGGTCGGCGAATGTGGCGACGGTCAGGTCTCTGACCTGGATGGTCTTGTCGTCGATGACGGCGATGGTCTGGTCGGGTCCGACGAACGCGTCGACGAGGAGACCGGCGGAGAGGCCGGACCGGGTGGCGCCCGACATGCGGAAGTCGTGCTCGGCGCCTTCGGGGGTGGTGGAGAAGGTGACGAAGGAGGTCGACTCGACGTCGTCGTGGCGTGGGGACTGCGCTTCGCCTGCCGGGAGTATGGTGACCGGCTCTCCCTGGTACCCCCTCCGGGGTGCGGTCACGGGGTGGACGCGGTGGATGGGCAGGCCACCGTTGAGGAACTTGGTGACCAGGTTCGCGACGGCGGGGGTGACGGCGTTCTGGGCGTTGATGTGGGCGTTGCTGATGAAGACGGTGCCGCCGTCGGCGGTGTCGAAACGGTGGAAGCCGTTCTCGTCGGTCATCGGCTGGGACGCGTCGCCGAGGAGCACGTCGTGCTGGTGCGGCGTGGTGAGGGGTTCCGGCGTGGCGGGCCGTTCCGGTAGGGGTTGCTGTGTGGCGAGCGGCTCCGGCGTGGTGTGCTGGTGCTGGGACACCGGTTCGTGCGCGGGCTGCTGCGGTTGCGGCGGCCGTTTGTCCGTGGGGCGCCAGGTGCCGTGTTCCGTTCCCAGTTGCCAGGAGAGTTGCCGGGCGGCGTGTTCGCCTTGTGTGTGGTAGGTGGCCGCGATCAGGTAGCGGAAGGAGCGCAGCAGGTCGTGCATGGCTGCACCGGTTTCGGGGTCCTGCTCGTTGGACGGTTTCTGGTGGTCGAGGGCTACGCGCAGTTTCGCCCATGCCTGTGCGGCGTCGAATTCTTCCCGGGTGTTGTAGACCGGTTCGTGGGCGAGTCGGTCGAGTGATTCTTTGTGTGTGTCGGTCAGTTCGGTGACGGGTGTGTTCGCCTTGCTCCAGGAACGGTCCACGTCGGCCTGCATCGTCTGGTGGAATGCGGACGACGCGTGGGTCTCGGGTTTGAAGACGGCGTTGAACGTCTTGGAGAAGGAGAAGTTCGTCGGACGGGAGGCGACGGGGTCGCTGCCGAGCACCTTCGTCAGGAATTCCTGGGTGAAGGTGAAGCTGTTGTACGAGGAGGCTTTGTACGGTGTCGCGATGTTGTCGAGGGCGTACTGGTAGCCGGTGAGGACCTGGGCGGCGCTGACCGGGAACGTCTTGAGGATCTCGATGTCGGGGTCGAACGGGCGGTCGGAATGTTCGAGGAAGAGGGAGCCTTCCTTCATCTCCCATCCCAGGGTGCCCGCGTCCTGCCGTCCCACCCCGAACCGCATACCGATCAGCCGTGGGTTCCCGGGCAGTCTGATCCCGAGCGAGGGCTGGCCGTTCTGGTCGGCCATGACGACGACCTCGGCGTCCTTGGCACCCGGGTCGACGGCGTGTTCGGCGTAGGAACGCAAGGGTTCCAGCATGTGCTCGACCGTCTGCCGGATCTGTGGGTGGTCATGGCGGGAAGTGCCGTACTTCACGCCCAGGTCGTGCAGGAGTTCCAGTGCCGCCGCTTCGCCGGCGTGGTGGTATTTCTCCGCTGCCAGAGTCCCTATGTGCGCGAGCAGGTCCAGCTGCCGCTGCTGGATCCTGCTGGGTGTGCCCGACACCACGGGACGCTGGTGGTCGATGAACACCCGGTCCAGGGCCCAACGCATCTCCGACGTGCGGTCATGGTTGTTCAGCCATGCGTTGGCCCTTTCCAGGTGGAGCCGGTCCTCCGGAGTGAGCTCCAGGAACCGAGGATTCTCGACCCAGTCACGGTGCGTACCCACGCGCATCTCTTCGATGAGCGAGTTCGGTGCGTTCACGGTGAGCTTGGGCATGTCCGCGCCGGTCGCGGCGTGCACGAACTCCTGCGCGAACACCACACAGTTGTATTTGATCAGGTTGTAGGTCGCCCGGGATTTCTCCTCGGCGTACTGGTACGCCTTTTCCAGCTGTTCCGCGTCGACCTTGTACGACCTGAGGATCTCGGCCGAGAAATGATCGAAGGCGTCCGCGGCCTCGTGCGTGACACCGCCCGGTGCGGTGCCGTCCACGAGACGCCCGTGGGAGACGTCCTCGATGACCCGGAAACCGAGATTCACCGGCGCTTCGCGTCCGGGCAGCCGCACGGCGACGAACGCGTGCCCGGTTCCCGCCGTCCTGATGAGTTCCACGATGTTATGGGCGCCCGGATAGGACATCAGGATGATCTCCGCGTCCTCCGGATCCTTCGCGCCCTTCACACCCTTCGCCTTCTCGGCCTTCTGCGCGGCGGCCCGGGCGATGTACGACCGGATGGGCCGCGTCAACTCGCGGAAGTCCTCCGGCAGGTTCGGGTTCTCGTCCGCTGCCTGCGCGAAAATCGGTTCCGGGGCGTCGTCGTGGGTGTCCGTGACGGTCGCCGCGTGCGGCGGGAGTTCCTCACCCGGCTCCGAAACGTGCCCGGTCAGGACCTCGTCCGGGCCCCTGTGGCCGTCGGACTCCACCTCGACCACGAAGGGATGCTCCGTGGATTCGTCGAGGCCGGAATCGTGACCGTTCGGGAGTTCGTGCAGCTCCACGTCGTCGTCGGACAGTTCCTCGACCACGAAGGTTTCGTCTTCCGGCACGTTCCTGACAACAGGGGGAAGAACCTCGTCCGCCTCCGTGACATGACCGACCATGGTCTCCGGCCGGTCCTCGAAATCGAGGTCGTCGAAATTCAGCTCGTCGAAACGACGCTGGATGTCCTCCATCAACTGCTCAAGGGTGTTCCCGTCCCGGCTCGGACCGGCCGTCGGGAACCGCTCAGGCGACTGAAGGAAATCTGCCTCGTCCAGGTCGACACCGCCGGGCAGGCCCGTGGTCCGTCGCGTCCCGTACCGCCGGGCCAGGTCCAGGGAGAGCGCGCGGGCCGCGTCCACGCTGTCCGTGAGCAGGCTGTGGCTCAGCAGGGTGACGAACGCACCGAGCAGTTCCCGGCGCTCGGCCGCGTCGGGGTGGTGACCGTCGAGGAACCAGGTGTGATCGTTGGACACCTGGGTGCGCGCCCATTGCTCCGCCCTCGCCAGGTCCTCCGGCGGCACGGTCCCCAGGAACGTCTTGGCCGTGTCCAGCGCCGGCCGGTCCTCGACTTTCAGCGCCGCCTCGTCCCCGGGACGGGCATGCGTGGCCGCCCCCGTGACGGGGCGCTCCGGTTCGGAGACCGTGATGCCGGCGGACCGCGCATGCTGCACGGCGGCGTCGACGTCCTGCGGCGTCCCCCGCAACAGCTTCTGGGCGACGATCGCCACGTGCCGGTCCGCCGGGACCAGGGCGCCGAAGTCGTCGATGTGCTGGCCGAAGCGCGCGATCAGCAGGTCCGCGTGCTCGGGCGCCCCGCCCAGGCGTACGTAAGCCTCCGTCACCGCGGTGTGCAGCGGTGCGGGGAGTTCGTGATCGGCGGACGTCTTCCCCCACAGCCGGTGGAACGATCCCAGCGCGTCGGTGTCCTCCTCAGGACGTCCTGCGCCGTCCTGTTCGAGTCCGGCGTCCTGGTCCGTGGGCCTGCCCGGGGCGGACGTGTCGGAGCCGGTCGGGACGTCGGTGCGCACCGGCTGGGACCCGTCACCCGGCCTCGCCGGCTCGTCGAGATGTCCAGCGGCCTCGTGCGGCGCCATCGTGGCCTCGTGCGGTGCCACCGTGGCCTCGTGCGGCGATGCCGCGTCGGTCCCCGGGTGCTGGGTGTCGGTGCCGAGGAGCGCCGGTTCGGTTTCGGGGTGCTGGGTGTCGGCGCCGAGGAGCGCCCGCTCGACGTCCTCGCGCACGTGCCCCGTGGCCGGTGACTCCGTGCTGTCCGGCGCCTGGCGTCCAGGCGCCCGGGTTTCGCCCGAGGAGACGGTGGACATGCGGTCGGACCGGGTCGGGTCCGGCTGCGAGGTGCCGGTCTGCGCACGGGACGTACCCGCGGACGGGTTCTGGGTGGTGCCTTCGGTGCCCGGTCGGGCGGGTTCCCCGCCGGCCGTGCTCGTGGTGCTGATCCGGGTCGGGGCGGACGGCGGTGTCTGGCCGGCCGACGGCGCGGTTCCGGGTCGGGCCGTGGCCCCGCCGGTCGTGGGGGGTGTGGCCGCCGCGACGGGGTTCTGCGTTCCCGCGCCGGCCACGGGAGCGCCGGAGCCGGTCGCCGGGGTGGGGCCGGCGTTCGAACTCGTCGGCAGGGGAGTGCCCGTCGCCGTCGGTCGAGCGGCGGGGGAGGGGACGGGAGAGCCGGGCGACGTCTGTGCTGCCGTGGCCTCGGGGCCGCCGTGCGACGGGGCACCGAGCGTCGGGGTGCCGACCGTGGGGGCGTTGACCGTGGGGGCGTTGACGGTCGGGATGTTGACGGTGGGGGCGTTCAGCGTCGGAACGTGGAACGACGGCGCATTGATGGTAGGCGCCGTGAACGAGGCGCCGGTGGACGTGCCGTAGGCGGGCGGTGCTGTGAACCCTCCCGCGTTCGGACCACCGGCGAGGGTGACCTCGTTCGCGCCCGGCGACTGCGTGTACCGGGGCGGCGCGGTGAAGGCGGGGTCGTCGGCGGTGTGGGTGTTGGCCTGCCCCGGCAGCAGCAACTGGGGGAGTTTGACGTTCAGGTGGAGGGCGCCCTTGATCCCGCTGTGCACGGCGCCCAGGATGGGGTGTTTGACGCGGCCGAGGATATCGCCGCCCAGGGCGCCGAGGGTGGTTTCCTTGCTGGTGGTGAACTGGCCCTGCTCGATGTAGTTGACGATGCCCTCGGACAGGTTCTGGTACCCCGCGCCGAACCCGAGCTCGACGAGCAGGTGCGCGGGCTTCTGCTTCCACAGCGACGGCATCGCCTTGCCGACGCCGGTGGACAGGGCCGAACGCAGCGGCTCGTACTTCGCCCCCAGCTTCTCCATCGGCTCCAGCGACGCCTTGAGGGCCTTGGAGAGAGTGCCGCTGTTGGCGTGCGCCAGGAAGGCACTCGCCCAGTCGGTTCCCATCTCACGCGCGAGGTCCGCCCCCAGCCGAGAGCCGAAGGCACGCTCGAACTGGTCGCCGACCGCCGTGCGGAACGCCTGCTGAGTGTCCTTGCCGACCACGCTGTGCGCGAGCTCGATTCGCATCGGCACGGACAGCTTCGCCAGCTCGGGCCCGAACCAGCCGGAGAGGTGGGCGAGGTCCTTGTCCAGCGGAGCGTCGGCGAGCCCGCTGCCTGTCTTGACCCCCGGCGCCGGCGCCCCGTCCGGAACGGACGGGGCGGACTTGGCCGGAGTCGAAGGAGCGGGATGCTTCAGGGAGTTCTCGATCGACTCCTGCATCGACTTGATCGCGGTGGGTGAGAAACCCTTGGAGATCAGCTTGTTGATCGAACCCGTGATCGCCGGGACCACGGATCCGATCGCGCCCTGGATCGCCCCCGACAGCACCGCGCTGTGGTGGTACTGCGACGCGTAGTTGGTGTGCTCGCCCTTCAACGCCAGGATCCACTGGGCCAGCCCGTCCAGCGCCGTGGACAGCGTCAGGTTGGTCACCATGTTGATCGCGGCGTGCGTCAGGAACCGTCGCAGCGTACTGCCGAACAGGAACTCGAAGATATCCAGCAGGATGCCCTGCTCGATCGCCGCCCCGATCGGGTTCCACTCCCACATCATCAGGGTGATCGCCCACTCAAGCAGGAACGCCAGCACCTGAAGGACGATCATCATGTTGGTGTAGTCGAGCTGATAGGCGAACTCCTTTGCGCCGTCCGCCAGCTGGGCGGCCGTGTCCCGCAGCCCTGAGATGTAGTCCGCCCCGTCCCCCGACATGAACGTCTTCATCGCGTCCACGTACGCCTGAGGCCAGTCGCCACTCGCGCCCTGCGCGGTCCCCCCGGTGATCTCCGCCACCAGACTCTGGAAACCGTCCAGATACTTGACCAGCTCCAGATGAGGTTGCTCCACCTCATCACGCACACGCTGCGACGAGCCCAGCGGCACAGACATACCGGCCACGAAGACCACGATCGGGTTGTACCAGGGCTCCTCAGTCACGACATCCCCATGTGTGCACACTCGCCGATCGGCGCCCGCCTGCGCCGGTCGTGGACCCGACGCACGCGACACCTCGCGCAGGACGGGGACCTACCATCTTTTATACGTGTAGACGTGTGTGTCAGGTTCGTCCGCCCTACCGGGAGTCCGCCTCACGGTCCGGCGATGATGCGTAAAAACGTGTTCATATACGGACAACTCTTGGTGCGCCGCCGCCTGATGAGTCCTAACTCACACGTGCTGTACCCTGCGGTACTCGAATCCGTTATGCAGGTGTGGGAGTAGGCGAGGTGTGCCGAAAACCTGGTGCATCGGATCCGGCCTGGGCTCCCTCGGAAGGAAGCACATGAAGTCTCCAGATCCGCCGCGGCCCGCCCGCGCGGCTCCGGCAAGTACACCTGTCGCCACCGGCGCGGCACCCAGTCCAAGCGTCGCCGGGCAAGAACGAGTTCCTCCGCTGCCCACGGAGTCAGGGGCCGCGTCACGGACGTCTGCCGCGCGGTCGGACGGGCGGACGGGACCAGCGGTCCAGCCCGTCAACGGACCTCGGGGGGCCGAACGCAAAACCAAGGAGGACAACGGCGGAAGCGAGGAGGGCGCGAAGGAGAAGCACGAGCAGAAGCACGAGCAGAAGCCGGGCGAGGAGGGGAAGGAGAGCCGTCCGCAGCCCCAGGCCGAGGTTCCCCACACGGCGCTGTCGGCGGAGCGTGGCACCCCTCCCTCTCCTTTGTCGCTGCTCTCGCCGCGAGGCTCCCGGCGACGGGCCGAGGCCGACGAGGCCGCCGAGACCGACGAGGCCAAGATGCCCGGCACGCCGGCCGTCACCACGGGCCTGGAGGCCGAGGAGGCATCCGCGGGAACCGGCCGTGAGCCCGAGATGCTGACTGGCGTGACCTCGGTCCACGACGCGGCCGGGACCGGTTCCGCCGGCGCCGAGGCAGCGGTGGGGCGTCGCGGCGCCCGTGCCTTTCTGCGCGGCAGCCACCGCACCGTGCTCACCGTGGCGGCGGTCACCGGTGTCGTCCTCGTGGCCGGCGTTCTCGTGGGCCTGCGCAGCGGCGGCGCCGCCCACGACACCGCCACGCCGGACGCAGCCGCCTCGCTGCTCGACCCGGACTCGGGTTCTGGTTCCCGAGCGGTGCCCGGCGCACTGCCGCTTCCGTCCGGTCACACGTCCGGCCCCACGCCCGACGGCCCCACGCCCGACGGCACCTCGGCCGGGCACGTCGGCAAGGGCGACTCGGCAGGCGGCAAGGACACTGGATCCGGCTCGGGCAAGGCAGACTCGCACGGCGCCCCCTCAGGTGCGCACGGCCACGGCAAGGGCCACAGCACCTCGTCCTCGACGGCCGGCGACCAGCCCGCCGCCCAGCAGAGTCAGACTCCCCACAGCACGCCCCACTCGACGGCTCCGGCCGCCCCCGCACATTCGAGCGCACCGAGCGTTTCGGGTGTGGAGGTGTACAGCCACGACTCCAACCGCTGCATCACCGTGGTCGGCGGTCAGGGCAAGGACGGTTCGCCGCTGGAGATCCGGGACTGCACCGGCTCGGCGGCGCAGAAGTGGACCATCCGTTCCGACGGAACGATCCGTGCCTTCGGGCTGTGCATGGACTTGGCGGGCGCGTCGACCGCCAACGGCACGGTCATCCAGCTCGCCTACTGCAACGGAGGTCCCGCTCAGCGATTCGACCTCAACTACAGGCACGACCTGGTCAACGTCCCGGCGGACAAATGCGTGGACGTGACCGACGGGCAGACGGCCAACGGCACCCGCCTGCAACTGTGGAACTGCAACGGTTTCGACAACCAGAAGTGGTCCAAGAGGTAACGGAGCGGGACAGAACGAGAAGGACCTCACCACGCGCCCTTGCCATCGGCGCGTGGTGAGGTCCTTCCTCGTGTGGTGACGCCCTTCGGACCGGTTCCCAAGTCGCCTCAGATGTGCGGGCGGAAGTGCGACGTGTCCTTGATGGCCTCGGTGTTGTCGGTCTGGGTCTTCTCGAAGTTCCGGCCGGCGTTGTACGTCATGTCGCCGGCATTCTGCATGGCCTGGGCGAGCATACGTATGCCCTCACGGAGCGGGGTGTGGTATTGGACGTAGTTTTGGACATATTGGTGCCCGTAGGAGTCATTGCCCCACGGGGGATCGGCCGGGTCGAACGCGGTGGCGTCCGCGAACTGTTCCGCCGCCCTGTCTGTGTTCTCCGCGACCTGGCTGGTGGCATCACCGCCGACCTGGATGCGTCGCGGGTCGGCGGCGAAGACGGCGTCGTCAGCCACGCTTGTCACCCCCGGTGGCCGGCGGGGCGAGCACTTCTTCCAGCGTTCCGCCGTCGAGGAGCCTGTCCAGGTTGAGGCGGTCGAGGACGCCGCCGCCCGCGGCGCTCGGACCGGTGCCGCCCACGGATTCCATGATGGCCGTGGCCCGCGAGGTCACCTGGGCCCGGGAGGCCGCCATGGCCTCCAGCACACTGGCCGCGAGCGCCTGCCCGGTCATCTCCTTGAACTTGTTGTTGGGGAAGCGCAGCCCCGACGGCGTCCCGTCGGTGCCGATCGTGATCTCGACGGCGCCGTCCCGGGACCGCGCCGTGACGGAGATCGACTTGATCTGCTGCCTGGCTTCCATGAGGGCTTCGCGCTTCTTCATGAACTGGGCGAGTGCTTGCTGCTGCTGTTCTTCCAGCGATGAACTCATGAGTGCTCCTGTGCCGGTGCGGCCGTTTGCGGGAGACGGTATGACGATCCGGATGCCGGGGTCAGTGGCCGATCGACGCGGGGAGGCCGCCTTCCTCCGTGCCCCACACGTCCTTGCCGTTGCCCGACCAGGTGGAGGACTGGGTCGCCTGCCGGGGGCCGCCGGGACCGTAGGCGGACTCGGTGGAGGGCCGGCGAGGGCCGAGGAGTTCGTCGGAGTCGGTCTCCTCCTCCTCCCATTCCTCGGGATCCTCGGCGGGAGCACCCTGCTGGGCGAACACGGGCCCGCCGTGCGCGTAAACGGCGCCGTCCATGTCGTTGCCGTCGTAGAGCTGGCGTTCCCGGTCGCCGCCGCCCTGCTGGTTCCCCTGCTGGCCGCCCATGCGGTTCATGCCGGCCATCATCATCATGGGCGAGAGCAGGCCCATGGCGTTCTGGCTGTCCGAAACTCCACCGGCCGCCGCACCCACGCCCGCACCCGCACCCGCACCCGCGGCGATGCTCCCCGCCTCTGCCGCGAGCGCCTTGTTGGCCTCCGTCGCCGCCGCGCTCTCCGGGCTCGGGATCGTCTGGTACCGCCCGTCCGAGGTGGTCACCAGTCCGCTGCCGTCCGTGTGCTTGAACTCGGTGACGCCACCGGGGTGCCTGGTGATGGTGGTGCCGTCCGGCGTGTGAGTGGTGACCCCGCCGCCGCTGTAGGTGGGGACGTGGACGGACGGCATGTCCAGCTTGCTGCCGCCGGGGCGCGGACTCGTGCCGTATCCCGTGGCCTCGGTGGTGGTGATCCTCCCGTTCGGGTGCAGCGTGGTGGTACTCCCGTCCGGGTTGTGGGTGATGATGTCGCCCTTGCCGTCGACGGAGATGGTGCTGCCGTCGCCCGTGGTGATGCTCTTTCCGGGGTCGAGGTGGCTGGTGGTGGTGTGCCCCTGCGCGTCCACGCTGGTCACGTCCCCGTTGGGGTGCACGGTGACCTTGGAGCCGTCCAGGTTGTCGGTGGTGAGGCTGCCGTCGGGGTTGATGTGGGAGACGGTGCCGTCGGGCGAGGTCAGCTGTGTCTCGCCGCCAGGTTTGACGATCTCCGACGCACCGTTGTCGAACGTGGTCGTCTTGGTGCCGTCGGGTGCCGTCTGGGTCAGACTGCCGTCCGCGTTGCGGGTGATGCTGGTGCCGTCCGGGTTGCTGAGCGACTCACCGACGCCGAGATGGCTGGTGGTGGAGTGCCCCTGCGGGTCCACGGTGGTCACGTTGCCGTCGGGTGAGATCGTGCGGCTGGTTCCGTCGGGGAACACCGAGGTGATGCTGCCGTCGGCGTTGCGGGTGACCGCGTTGCCGTTCGGGTACCTGGTCGTCACGCCGGTGGGGGTACGGGTGGTGGTGCTGCCGTCGATGTTGCTGATGGGCAGTCCGGAGCCGAAGTTCGTGAGGCCGCCGACGTTCGCCGGCATGGTGACGTTCGGTATGTCACCGCCCAAGCCGCCGTTGCCGGTGAAGTCCGGTGCCTTGGTCGTGAACTGGTCGCCCAGCCCGTTGCCCAGCCCGTTGCCCAGCCCGTGCGAGGCGTCACCGTTGCCGGTGAGGTTCGCCAGGCTGTTGCCGAGGCCGTTGCCCATGTTGTTGAGGCCGTTGCCCAGGCCTTGGAAGCTGTTGTTGAGGCCGTCGCCCAGGCCTTGGAAGCTGTTGTTGAGGCCGTCGCCCAGGCCCTTGAAGCCGTTGTTCAGACCGTCACCGAGGTTGTGGATACCGTCGCCGAGCTTCTTCAGGTTGTCGTCCAGGCTGCTGTTGCTCGAGTCGTTGCTCTCCTGCTGGACATCCGAGGTCAGTGTGGAACTCGTGTCGCTGAACGAGTACGCCGGATTCCACGACGGGTCAAGCACACGTGACCAGTCCTTCTGGAGGGTCTCCAGCACCTGCCGGGCAGGTGCGTCCAGATTGGTCTCGATGTTGGTGATCCAGCGGTTCTGGGCTTCCTGGACCATCGCGTGCCAGGTGGACGTGGCGGTCAGTCCGCCGAACGCGGTGTCCTCCGAGAAGTCCGACGTGAACGCCGCGCCGATGATCTGGCTGGTTTGTGTGTTGACTCTCTCCAGGATCTGGCGAGAGTTGTGATCGATGATCCAACGCCCCACCTCCACGAACACCTGGTTGAGCACGTCCAGTGGATCGGCGGGAATATGCTGCTCCGTCTTCGAACCGTCCGGCAGCGAGGTGGTGATGGGCTTTCCCTGCTGCCAGTAGAAATCGGAGTAGATCTTGTGCAGGTCCGTGTACGCCTTGTACAGGGACTGTTCAGCCCCGATCAGGTCGTCCCCGTGCAGTGTCTTGCTGACGAATCCCGTGGAAGGGGACCGGTGCTGCGGACTGAATCCCGGCGGCTGGAGTTGCGAGATGTAGTTCTCGTACTTCTTGTGGATGTCGTCGATCAGGAGCCAGAACGCGCCTGCGGCGTTCCCCTTCCAGGCCGCACGCTCACTGCCGAGTTGATGCTTCCAGTCCGCGAGGACCGCGGCCTGCTGCCTGAAGAAATCCCCTGCCGCGTCGAACGACCAGGCCAGCTCGGCGAACGACTTGAGCTGCACACCGTCCACCGAGGGCGCACCGTCTGCCCCGGCGCCGAGATCGCCCTTCACCGAGGAGTAGTTCGTCAGCAGGTTGCTGAGAGAAGCGTCCGATCTGCCCCAGTACCCGTGAAACGAGGGATCGTCCAGGTAGCTGATATCGACCCGGCACTTGCGTGCCGCCTTGCCGCCGCCACTCGTGAAGAACTCGAAGTGCCAGCCCTTGTTGGGCTCCTTCGGCACGATCAGGGCGAAAAAGTCGTCATCGCTGTCAAACTGCTTCCCCCCTGGCTTGAACGAGTAATTGATCCAGGGGATGCCACTGTCGCCGCTGACCTTTGTCACGTCATCGCGCTTGACAGGTGGCCAGCCGGTCAGCAGGTGCAGGATGTCTTCCCAGCTCTGTGCGGCCATCGTCCTACTGCTCCGGGAAAGTCATGGGCCGTCAGAGCCCCAGGGAATTCTGGCCGCCGCCGGTGCCCGATCCGGAACCGGAGCCCGTGCCGCCGCCAAGTGCCGTCTGATAGTCGCTGATCGCGTGCATGAACTTCTGCGACTTGACCTCTGTGAGGTTGTGTTCCTGAGCCTGCTTCATGTCCTTGATCACACTCTCCAGATTGGCCTGGAGCTTCGTGAAGGCGGCTTTGTGACGGCTGAACACGTTGTCGATCGCCTCGGCGGCCTTCTGGGCGTTCGCGCAGATGTTCTTTCCGCCGGTCTGGTCGTCACCGGCCATGGGGCCGATGGCCAGAATCTGAGGCTTCTTGCTGACGTCGTAGAGCGAGGTCGGGTGCGCGTCGGGCGACCGAATGTCGTCCAGTCTGCGGAGGAAGCCGCTGACGTCGGTGTCGATGAAGCTCTGTAGAGCCGCAAAATCGAGTTGATCCAGGTGATGGTTATCGCTACCGGGCATGGGCGTCTTCCTCCCGCTTCGACGTGTCGTGGTGAAAGGGGGTTACATCTTGATGTCCATGAACCCCTCGGCGTTCGTCTGGACCACCTTCTTGTAGTTGTCCGAGACGTCGGTCAGCGTCGTGAAGAACCTCTGGAGGATGGTCGACAGGTTGTTCACCTCCTGGTGCCAGGTGGGCAGAACCTTCTGGTAGTAGACGTTCTTGTCTTCACCCTGCCAGGCGTCGATCACCTGCTGGATGTTCTGCTCCAGCTCGTTCATGGTCTGCGCGATCGCCTTGGTCTGTTCCTCCATGGCCTGAGCCGACTGGCCCACCTGGAGGTGATCGATGTCGATCATGAGGTCTCCTTGGAAGTCTGGTTGTTCTGCGAGGCGGCGCCCCGTGAGTGGGCGGTGCGGCTGTGTCAGCCGGCAGGGTTGAGCGCCCCGTAGGTGTTGTCCGCGGTGGTGCCGGTGCTGGTGGCTGTGCTCATGACGCCCTGGCCGTAACCGGTCAGGCCACCGCCACTGTTCACCACCGCCTGGAGGTTGGCCTCCTGCACGTGCTCGTCGCGCTGCATGCTCTCACCGAGCGTGTTCTCCATCGCGACGCAGGTGTTCTTGATGCGGTCGACCTCGGCCAGCCAGGTGTCGATCACCTGGCCCATCGTGTTGCCGTCCTCGCCCTGGTAGTGGGTGGCGAGCGCCTGGCGGTGCGACCGGACGATGTCCTGGGTGTTCGTCAGACCCTGGCGGGCCTGCTCCAGGAAGCCGATGGACTTGATGTACGCCTCTTTTGATGACTTCTGCTGGCCAGAGTCTGCCATGGTCTCTCTCCCGGTGTGGTGTGGGCTCCGGCAGCCGGAGCCGGGATGCGCTGCGCGACAGGTTTCGTGAAGCCGTAACCCTCGTCATCACATAATGACGAGATACGTGCCCGTGTGGTTCACAGTAACTCGTGGGCTACGCGCCTGTCTTTGGTGTCTGTTTGTTGCTGGATCCGCACACAGGTGTGCCGGTGACAGCCGCCCGACCGCTGGCCGCAGCCTCGGGCGACAGATCAGGGCCAGTGGGCAGCATGTTCAGCAGGGAGGCGGGCAGGCCCTCCGCCGCCGACAGGTCGTACCCCAGGTCCTTGGCCGCGTTGGCCGTTGGTACACGGTACTTCACGCCGTTGTCCGTCACGAGATACGTGGTGGTGCCGGCGCCGTTCCCGGAGCTGCTCAGCGCGCGCACCAGGCTCCCGCTCCCTGGCGCCACCGCGATGCCGTCGACCGGCAGACAGGCGGGTGCCAGCGCCTTCAGCGGCGGCAGAGCCTCGTCGATGACCGTCTTCGCCGGCACCAGCGACAAGGTCACCTTGATGCTCTTGGTGCCCTGCGGGTCCAGGCCGACACACACCCCGGTGGAGCCGGGCACGCTCAGGAGCGTCGGCGGCGCCGACGGAAGCTGTGCCCCGGACTGCCGTACGGCGGAGCCGGTTGCCGAACCGGTGGGAGCCAGAGCGCCGCTGAGCGCCTGCGCCGACAGGACCAACTCCTTGGGCGCCGCGCCCTGATAGGCCTTCTGCTTCGTGGCGGGGTCGCTGAGGGCAAGCGCGGCCTGGGTCGGGGTGATCGGGGTGAGACCGTCTGCACCGAGTACGTAGTAGCGCTTCGCGGACCCGGGCGTCTCGACGGTGAACACCTGGCCGACACGGGTGGACTGCCCGTCCAGCTTCGGGCCGCTGTCGCCGAGCCCGGTCACCGGCGGAGCCGCGAGGTCAGGGCCGGCGGGCACGGCGTCGAGGAACGCGGCGGACACGGTGGTCGGGCTGACGCCTCCGTAACCCAGCGCCGCCAGCGCCGCCTTGCCGCCGGTCACCTTGAACCGGTTGTCCTGCCACAGCAGATACGTGTCGCCGTCCGGCCCCTCGACCAGGACGGCCTGGTCCGTCCGTACGCCCGAGCCGTCCTGCTCGGTATCGACGGCGAGCACGGTCAGCGGCTTGTGCGACCCGGAGTCGGTCGCCGTGGTGGCGGCGCAGACCTGCCAGGGGTGGGCGTTGAGGTTGTCCTGGGTGGGCAGCGAGTCGGGAGCGCCGGGTATGCCGACCTCGGTGCCGTGCCGGGCCGAGCCGAGGGAATTGGCGGACACCGACACGGTCGACATGTCGGCACCCAGCAGCAGCCGTGCGGAGGGGTAGTTCAGCACTGTGTGCAGCCGGCCGTCATAGACGTACCGGGTGCCGGTCTCCTTCTCGACGATGAGTGCCTTGCCGCTCTGCCAGGTCGTGTTGCCGCCCGGCTTGACCAGGCCGAACACCAGAAACCCGGCGGATACGACGCCGGCGATGACCAGTCCGTAGGTCATTCCGCGGTTGGTCCGCCGGGTGGGCGGCTCCACCACGTCGGGGTCCGCGCGCAGGAGACCCGAGGTCAGCCGGGACACCAGGAACTGGTGCGCCACGACCTGGTCGCGTCGGGACTGCATGATGACACCTCCTCAGATTCAGCCGAACATGCTGCGCAGGCGCTGGTAGATGTCGAGGACCCACAGGGCCAGGGGAAGCAGGGCGAGGGCGGCACCCGACTGGAGCAGATCGCCCGCCCGTCCCCAGTAGGGCAGCAGCCGCCGTCCGGGCACCGTCCAGGAGACGACCGCGGTGAGCGCCGCACCCAGAAGCAGCGTGGCGGTGCCGAGGAGTTCCCCTCTCTCGCCGTGCTGAACGGCGAGCTCGAAGACCAGCAGCACCGTGCCGATGCCCGCCGGCAGGCTCAGGGCGATCCGCTGCCAGGACGTCCCCAGGCTGCGGCCGTGCAGAGCGAGCAGAATGGCGAGGACCAGCACGGTGACCGTCTCGGGCCAGCCGGGGCGGCGGGCCATGGCCACGAGGGCGGCGAGGCAGACCACGCCCACCGCGCCGTACAGACCGGTCATCCAGTGGTCGACCGCGCGGCCGCCGTCAGCGACGTCGTTCTCGGTGCGGGGCTCGATGCCCTCCTGGAGCTGGCCGGGGTTGGTGGGCAGCGGGGGCAGGCGCAGACCGGAGAGCGAGAAGGACATCATCGGGATGAAGGCGCCCAGGAGCACGGCCGCACAGGCGACCGCGGCGGCGGCCTGGTGGGCCGAGACGTCCAGCGCCACCATGAGTGCGCCGCCGAGCACCGCCGCCAGCGACAGCACCCCGCAGGACGCGAAGACCACGGGGTAGCCGGAGACCATCGCGGTGGCCAGGATCAGCCCGACGGTGCCCGCCGCACCCGCGGCGAGCAGATGGGCGCCCACGGCCCGGGCCGAGCTGCCCCCGGCCTGTCCGCCGCCCACCAGCAGCAGGCCGGACTCCGCCAGGAAGGCCGCGCCGAACAGGCCCAGCAGCACGCCGCCTTGCGGGTCGTCCAGCACCCGGGCGGCGGAACCCGCCCCGGACAGCGCGAGCAGGGCCGCGCCCGTCGCGAGGATCACCCGGTCGCCCAGGTCGCCGTCGGACACGACGAGCAGTGCCAGGCAGCCCAGCAGGGCCGAGGCCATGACCAGACGCAGCACCCACCGGCTGACCTGTGGGCTCCACGCGTGCGGCAACCCCTGGACCACCGCCGACACGGCCTCGAGCAGGCTGTCGTAGCGCACCGGGGGAAGCGCCTCGGTGTGGGGGCGCAACACCAGTGTCTCGCCCTCGCGCAGGTCGAGGGACTCGGGTGTGCCCTCGATGTCCAGAGGGTGCCCGCCGAGACGTTGCAGGACCCAACCACCGTGTTCCAGGCCGTGTTCGGCCAGGTCCTCACCCGCGTGCTCCACGATCACGGGCATCAGGTCGGCGATCGGGACATCAGCCGGGACGGCGAGGTCCAGCACCTTGTCAGGGGCGCGCACCGTGAGACGGCACAGGCCGTTCAGCGAGCCTTCGCTCATGGGGCAACAGCCTTCCGGAGGAAGTTGTACGGCCGTCCCACGTCGTGGTCCGAGGACCATGTCGTGGCACGGCGAGACGGTCGAGGATGTTTGTCCGCACGGGCGCGGACACCGATCTGCCGGGTGGAGCGTGTTGTTCGCGGCTTCCGCTGCCTTCGCCAGAAGCACATGGCAGCAGATACTCTCATGTCCACAAGCGTCGCTTCACCGGAGCCCCGAGGTCACACGTATCTTCCTGTCACCCTCGGGTGGGGCCCTGTCGAACCTCCCTGTGCACATTCTAAGGAGAGCCAGTTGAGTGTGGTTTTCTTCCGCAGGCCGGCCCGCCGCCGGGGCCCGGAGCTGCCGGACGGTGAGCTGACGCTGCAAGAACCACCGACGCTCGCCGAGGCGCCGCCCTCCTCTGCGGCCAACATGCTCACCTATCTTCCGATGGCGGGCATGTCCGTCGGCATGGTGCTGCTCTACACACGCATCGGCAGTGGAACGGGACCGACCATCTACCTGGTGGTCGGGCTGATGCTGCTGTCGATGATCATGATGCTGGTCGGGCAGCTGGTGAAGTCCGGCTCCGAGCGCAAGCACAAGATGCAGGGCGTACGCCGGGACTACCTGCGCTACCTCGGCGGTGTCCGGCGCAGGGTCCGGGTGGCCGTCGCCGAACAGCAGCGAGCGCTGGCCTGGAAACATCCCGAGCCCACCGCCCTGTCATCGTTCGTGAAGACGACCCGGCTGTGGGAACGCCGCACCTCCGACGACGACTTCGCGGAGGTACGCGTCGCGGTCGGTGAGCAGCGACTCGCGATGCAGTTGGTGAACAAGGCGGAGAAGCCGGTCGAGGACCTCGACCCGCTCACCGCGCACGCGCTGCGCTCCTTCATCAACGCCTACTCCACCGTGCCCGACCAGCCCATCGCCATCTTCCTGCGGGCGTGGTCCCGGATCCTGTTCCGAGGCGAGCGGGTGAAGGTGCTGGGGACCGTCCGGGCGCTGCTCGCGCAACTCGCGGCGCTGCACACTCCGCAGAGCCTGCTGATCACGTTCTGTGTGGCCCCGGAGAACCGCGCCGAGTGGGAGTGGGCCAAATGGCTCCCGCACGCGCTGCACGCCCAGGAGACCGACGGCGCGGGACCGGCCCGGCTGATCACCTCCACGGTCGCGGAACTGGAGGACCTGCTGGGCGAGGAGCTGACCGACCGCGCGCTCTTCGAGGCGGGCGCCTCGCCGCACAAGGACGAGCCGTACGTGGTCGTCGTCCTGGACGGCGGCCAGGTGCCCTCCGGGCACCGCTTCGAGCGCGCCGGTTACCGCAACTCCGTGGTCCTGGACGTTTCCGGCACCCTGCCCTGGAAGCCCGGTCGCACCGTGCTGCGGCTTGTGGTGGAGGAGGCCGAGAACGCCGGCGATGCCGCCGCGACCGAGACGCACGACGAGGTGAAGGTCGTCCGCACCGACCGCAACCGCAAGGAGATCTCCATCCCGCTGGGCCGTGCCGACCGGCTCGGTCCGGCCGCCGCGAGGGCGCTCGCCGCCCAGCTCGCCCCGATGCGTACCGGAGCCACGGCGGAGGTCGCGCAGCCGCTGTCCACCGACATCCAGCTCACCACCCTGCTCGGCATCACCGACTTGCACCGGTTCTCCCCGCAGGAGTACTGGGAGCGCCGCGCCGCCCAGAACAAGCGGCTGCGGGTGCCCATCGCGGTCGGCGCCGACGGCCGTCCGGTCGAACTCGACATCAAGGAGTCGGCGCAGGACGGCATGGGCCCGCACGGCATGCTCATCGGCGCCACCGGTTCCGGCAAGAGCGAGCTGCTGCGCACCCTGGTCCTGGGACTCGCCCTGGCCCACTCGTCCGAGACGCTGAACTTCGTCCTCGTCGACTTCAAGGGTGGTGCCACCTTCCTCGGCTTCGACGAGCTGCCGCACACCTCGGCCGTCATCACCAACCTGGCCGACGAGGCGGCGCTGGTCGACCGTATGCAGGACGCCCTGCGCGGTGAGATGCAGCGGCGCCAGGAACTGCTGCGCGCCGCCGGCAACTACACCTCCGCGCTGGACTACGAGAAGGCACGTGCCGCGGGCGTCCCGCTGGAGCCGCTGCCCAGCCTGCTCGTCGTCGTCGACGAGTTCAGCGAACTGCTGTCCGCGCACCGCGAGTTCATGGACCTCTTCGTCGCCATCGGCCGGCTCGGCCGGTCACTCGGCGTGCACCTGCTGCTCGCCTCGCAGCGCCTCGACGAGGGGCGCATGCACCAGCTGGAGAGCCACCTGTCGTACCGGATCGGTCTGCGGACGTTCTCCGCGATGGAGAGCCGGGGTGTGCTCGGAGTGCCGGACGCCTACGAGCTGCCCTCCCAGCCGGGTGCCGGCTACCTGAAGAGCGGTGTCGAGCCGCTCACCCGCTTCCGCGCCGCCTACGTGTCGGGCGCCTACCGGCAGCGGGTCGGCGCGCTGGCCCAGGAGAAGATCGCCAACCAGGTGATGCCGTGGACCGGCGACTGGGTGAACGTGCGGGACGAACCGGCCCAGGAACCGGAGACCGCCGCCGCGGCGGAGGGCGACGACGCGGACGACACCAGCCTGATGGCCGTGGCCATCGAACGGCTCCGTGACGCCGGACCGCCGGCCTACGAGGTCTGGCTGCCGCCGCTGGGCGCGCCGCCGACCCTCGACGCGCTGCTGCCGCCGCTGGTCCCCGATCCCGAACTGGGGCTCACCACCGCCGACTGGGAGGGCCGTGGCAAGCTGCGGGTCCCGCTCGGTATCGTGGACAAGCCGTACGAGCAGATCCGCGACCTGCTGATGGTGGACCTCGGCGGTGCCGGTGGTCATGTGTCCATCGGCGGCGGTCCGCAGAGCGGCAAATCCACCCTGCTGCGCGATCTGATCACTGCGCTGGCCCTCACCCACACGCCGCGCGAGGTGCAGTTCTACTGCCTGGACTTCGGCGGTGGCTCGCTCAGCTCGCTCTCCGGCCTGCCGCATGTCGGCGGCGTCGCGGGCCGGCTGGACGGCGAACGGGTGGCGCGGACGATAGCCGAGATCTCGACGCTGCTCGCGCACCGGGAGCGGTTCTTCCAGGAGCACGGCATCGATTCGATGGCCACGCTGCGCCGGCG
Organism: Streptomyces canarius; assembly: GCF_014650735.1. Classification (NCBI taxonomy): domain Bacteria; kingdom Bacillati; phylum Actinomycetota; class Actinomycetes; order Kitasatosporales; family Streptomycetaceae; genus Streptomyces; species Streptomyces canarius. The sequence goes on along the minus strand of NZ_BMVN01000014.1, from coordinate 138,889 downwards.
CCGCGCGGCGGGCGAGTTCCCCGAGGAGCGGCACGGCGACGTCTTCCTGGTGATCGACGGATGGCAGACGGTACGGCAGGAGTTCCAGGACCTCGTACCGCTGCTCGGCCAGTTCGCCACGAACGGCCTGAACTACGGCATCCACCTGGTGACCACCACCACCCGCTGGGTGGAACTGACCGCCGCCGTCCGCGACCAGTCGGCCACGAAGCTGGAACTGCGGATGGGCGACCCCCTCGACTCCATGATCGACGTCCGGCTCTCCAAGAACGTCCCGCGCCTTCCCGGGCGCGGCCTGACGGTCGGTTCGAAGCTCCACTTCCTCACCGCCCTGCCGCGCATCGACGGCGTCGACGACACCGCCGATCTCAGCGACGGCGTCGCCGACCTGGTCGCGGCCGTGGCCGAGGGCTGGCACGGCCCCGCCGCGCCGCCTGTGCGGATGCTGCCGACCATGCTCAGCGCCCGCGATCTCGCCCCCGCGCCCGCGGAACGCCGGCTCCAGTTCGCGCTGGGTGTCGAGGAGACGCAACTCGCCCCGGCCTGGCACAACTTCGCCGAGACACCGCACCTGGTGGCCTTCGGCGACACCGAGTCGGGCAAGACGAACCTGCTGCGGCTGATCGCGAAGGGGGTCACCGACCGGTTCAGTCCGGCGGAAGCCCGCATTCTTGCGGTCGACTTCCGTCGCGAACTGGTGGAATGGGTGCCCGAGGAGTACCGGCTCGGACACGCGGTGTCGGTGGACCAGCTGGACGAGTACGTGCAGGGCGCGGCCCGGGCCATGACGACCCGGGCGCCCGGCGCGGACATCACACCCGCCCGGATGCGTCTGGCCGACTGGTGGGTCGGGCCACGGCTGTTCGTCCTGGTCGACGACTACGACCTGGTGGCCTCCCCGGGCCGCAGCCCGCTGGACCCGCTGCTGCCACACCTGCCGCTGGGCTACGAGGTGGGCCTGCACGTGATCGTCACCCGCTCCGCGGCGAACTCCATGCGTGGACTCAACGACCCGCTCGTCCGGCGCCTGCTGGAGGTCAACTCGCCAGGTCTGCTGATGTCCTGCCCGCCCACCGAGGGTTATGTGTTCGGCAACGTCAAGCCGCGTCTGCTGCCGGCCGGCCGTGGTAGCTACATCACGCGCCGCAGCGTGACGCAGATCCAGACCGCCTTCCTCGACGACGTGCCGGCGGAGGTGCCCACGGGCCGGTGACCGGTCCCCCGCCCGTGTCGTCACCGCGGGCCGGGTCGTGCGGTCGTCGCACGCCCGGCCCGCGGCCGCATTCCCCCACGGTCGTGTTCGTTTCGTCCCGGGGCGAAGCCGTCGAGCTGCCGCCGGGCGGCGCACGTCAGGGACCGACGCCCGGTGACCCGGCCGTACGCGCGACCCCACCGCCGTCCGCGACGAGGGCCTCGGGGTCCGCGTCCAGCACGTGCGTGACGGTTCTTGTCGACGACGGCTGCCTCGGCCCGGGACGCGACGCCCGGCACGTACCCGGCCGTCGCGAACCTCTCCCGCGCCGCGTCATGAGCAGCGGGGAACGCACCACGACCAGGCGGCACCCGCCCCACGCACTGTCACGCACCGGCTCGTCAGGCCGACCCGCCGCCGGCTGCCCGGCGGGAGGCCCGGATCCGGGCCAGCGTCATCGCGCCGATCGCCAGCACGCCCAGCAGCAGGCACGCTCCGGTCACTGCCCACGCCCGGGGGACGGCGGCGCTCCTGGGCGCGGCGTCCGCGAGGTGCACGACGTCCTGCTTCGGTGAGGGCGCCGGGGCGGCCGTGGGCAGCACCGAGTTGAGCGCGCTGACGGGGTCCAGCAGCGGCACCGAGGCGTGCGAGGCGGTCGCCTTGAGCCGGGCGGCGGTCTGGGCCGCCGTCAGATGCGGCAGGTGGGCCCGGACCAGGGCGGCGGTGCCGGCCACGAAGGCGGCTGCCACGGAGGCGCCCCCGGAGACGTAGTTGCCCGTGCCCTTCGGTCCGATGCCGGTGATCCCGTCGCCGGGCGCCGCGAGGTCGGCGTGCACGGGTTCGGGTACGCCGTCGGGGCGGTTCCCGGTGATGTCCACGTCCATCACCGACAGCACCCCGTTCGCGGAGGCCGGCCAGTACGAGGAAGGCGGAGGGGCGGAGGCCTGTCCGGTGGTGCTCTGGGGATCGGTGTCCGGGGCGGCCGGGGCCACCACCAGAACGTCCTTGGCCGCCGCGTGCTTGACGGCCGCCCGGAGCGAAGGGGTGTTCTTGGGCAGGGCGGCGGAGACGAGCACCACCTGCGCGCCGGCCGTGACGGCCGACTCGATTCCCTGGGCGACCTGGTCGGCGCTCGCCTTGCCCCGCTCGTCCGTGCCCCGTTCGGCGATGATATGTGTCTGGGGCGCCACCCCCGCGAACCCGCTGCCCGGTACGGCCGACGCGGCGATCACCCCGGCCAGGAACGTCCCGTGCCCCACACAGTCCTGCGCTGCGGCACCGCTCGCCTGGACGCGTCCGGTGAGACCGGCAGCCTGGGGCGACACGCCCGTGTCCACCACGCCGACCAGCACGCCGGAGCCCTGGGTGTAGCGGCCGGCCTGTGCCAGGTTCAGAGTCAGCTGTGCCCAGGGCACGGCACTCACCTGTGTCGGTGAGGCCTTGGTGCATGTGTCGGAGCTGTAGCCGAGGGATGGGGGTATCAACGGCAGCTTCGGTCCGGCCGAGGCTGTCGCGGAGGGTGTGGGCGCCGTGTCCGCGGACGCGGCACTCGCCGTAGGGACCACGGTGAGTGCCGCCCCGAGGAGCGGGGCCAGCACCGTCAGGCGTGGCGTACCTGGCCGTGGCCGGTGCAGGCGTCCTCCCCGCTTGCTGGGAGGAAGACGCAGGAGGGAGGGGTTGTCGTCGGTCATGTCGTCGAATTCCCTGGCCGTGGTGACCGGTTGGCATGCCGTGGGGCAGGCGGAGGCGGGGCGGGAGCAAGGGCACGGGCGGAAGCCGACCGGTCCTTCTTCGCGGCTGCGGTGTCCCGCTGGGCGGGACGCAAGGACATGCTAGTCAGTCAACGTCGGCCGCTCGGTGGGAGATATGACGATCGTGTCCCAACCAGGACACCTTCGCTCGCCGGCCCTTGCCAGCGGGTAAGCTGCGCACAAGAGATACGTGTGGCAGCGGACGGGCGCCTTTCCCAGCCGCGTGCGACCGTACGCAAAACACCTGTTTACCGTTCGGTGCTGGCTCGGCGCAGTCCCGCGCAGTGTCTGACACCTCCCGCTTCGGGAGTGTGCCAACGCCACGTGAGCGGGGATGTGACCAGAAGACTGTGAGGATCGGATGACTGCCGTCCTCGTGAGGAGCGTGCGATGATCCGGCGCGGCACTGGTCGGCGGGGCGGACACTCCGACCGGCACGCGGCCACCCGTCTGACGGTCTCGCGTGCCCGCGACCACGTGCACCTGGTGCACTCGGGCGGCACCCCGCCGGGGCGGCTCACGGATATCTCGGAGTGGCTCGGCCCCGCTCGCCCCAACGAAGCGGTCGTCCTGGTCGGCGCGGCACTCGGTGAGGACGGCGTCGAGGGACTGTGCGAACGGCTCGCCCCGGTGTTGCAGGAGTCCAAGGAGCAGGACGTACGGCTGCTGCGGCTGGTGATGTCGGCGGGCGCCGACGAGGCCGAGGGCCGCCCTTCCACGGCCAGGCTCATCTGCGAACGGTGGGAACTCGACGTACTGGCGACCGCGGGCCCCGCGGTCGTCGTCCCGGACGGCACCCTCTTCTCGCCCGACCTCCCGGACGCGCCCGGCGGCTGGTGGCACTTCTCCGTCGGCCAGGTGCCGCGGTCCGTGGGCAGCCGGCTGCCGATCCCCGACTGGGAGTCCGCGCTGCGGCGGCTGGAGCACAGCCCGGTCCCCGGGCATGTCGTGGAGCCGGTCCCGGCCGGCCTGATGATCCGTTCGGCGGGCGCCGCTTCCGCCGCCGTGGACACCCTGCCGTACGCCGTCGCGCCCGACCCGGACCGGCCCCACCTGCTGATCGACGCGCCGAACGTGCCCGCCGCCGGACTGGCGACCATGCTCGCCGCGCTGCCGGGCCGCGTGCGCAAGGACATCCGGCTGGTGTCCCTGGACGGCCGCTCCATGCTGGAGACCGGGCAGGCCGTGGCGGACCTGCTCGGGACCGGGGTGCAGGTGGCCAACGGGGTACCGGTGGTGGTCGACGGCGACGACGCGGGTGACGACGCCGCGGGCGAGTCCTCGACGGAGCTGTACATGGTGGACGCCGACGGCACGCCGACCTGGCGGCCGTTCGCGCAGGCGTTCGTGTGCGAGCCCGGGGCCGAAGGACGGGAGGGGAGCGCCCGGGTCACCGAGTGGCGGGCTCCCGCCGCGCTGCTGGAGGGCACCGACCCCCGTGGCCTGCCGTTCGATCAGACCTGGAAGGTCGCGATCACTCCCGCCGGACTGTGGGCCGGCCCGCGCGGCAGCGAGCCCCCGCTCGTCGCCGCGTCCCGTACGGCGGATCCGGACACCGTCGCCATCGAACTCGGCGCACCGCGCCGGGCGATCGACGACTCGCTCTGGCCCGGACTCGACCGGTTGTTCGGCGAGCTCAGCCCGGAGGTACGGGAACGGGCCGTCGTCCATGTCCACGGCGTCCTCGGCAGCAAGGGCATGGAGAACCTGCGGCGGCTGACGGTCCGGCACAACTTCTCCTTGATGCCACAAGCACCGGGGGAGGCCGAGCCGCCCGCCGCCGAGGTCTTCCCTTCGCTGGGGAGGCCTGCGCGGCGGACCGAGGCCGCGCAGGCGGCGAAGGCGGAATTCGATCTCCCGGACCGCGAGCCGGAACCGGAGGTGCCGGCGGGTGCGGGGGAACTGGTGACCGAGACCAGGTCCTCGGACCCCGACCCGGCACCCGTTCCCGAGCAGGTTCCCGCGCAGGCACCGGGCGGACCGCGGGAACGGGTACGGCCGTCGGCCGCTGCCCGTCCATCTCCCGTTCCCGGCCCCTCCGCGGTACCGGCACCCGTACCGGCCGAGCGGGCACCCCTCGGCCCGTCCGGGACACCGACGGGTAAACCGTCCGTGCCGTCGACGGACGAGGCCGCGACACGGGACGCCGAGGCGTCGCCTGCGCCCGCGTCGCCTGCGTCCGCGTCGCCTGCGCCCGCGTCGCCCGTGCCCGCCGAGAGCGGGCCCGCGGCGACGGTCGAGAAGGTGGCCGCTTCCCTGGTGGGCGGGTCCGTGACGCGGGAGAACGAGGCGTTCTCGCCCGCGGCGAGCGGGACCGCGGCACCCGGCGGGGACACGACCGCGTCCATGGCGGGCGGGCCTGCGGCGCCTCGGGGCGGAGCCTTCGAGGCCGCGGCGTCGGGGACGGCCGGGGACGGCGCCGTGCCCCCGGCCCCCGGTTCCCGGCCCGATCCGGTTCCGCGCGCGGTCAGCCGCGCCCGCGGTACCGACACGCCGGCGGAGCGCGGCACGCCGGACACCGACCACGCGAAGCTCCGCGCCCAGCTGGGCCCCTTCTGGGAGCAGCACCGCGCCGCCGTGGCGGAGATCACCGGGCGGCTGTTCAAGACGCAGCCGCGTGACCAGTCCGACGCCGCCATCGCCGAACTCGTCGCCGTGCACGTCTACATGACGGCGGTCGACGACGCACAGCTGCGGGCCGCGCTGGCGGACGGCGACGAACAGAGCCGGATCCTGCTGCGGTGTCTGCGGTCCGGCGCGCGCCGCCTGCCCTCCTACCGGGGCGCCGCGATGAGCACCGCCGGGGAACTCGTCCAGCGCCTCACCCCGGACGCGGTGGGCGAGGAATGGGAAGGCACCGTTCCGGTTCGCGCGGTGTCCGTCGGACGCACATACCCGGACTCGGCCGCCGATCACCTCCTCATCTGGTCGGTCACCGGCCGCCGCACAGGCACCCGCGCCGACGACGACACCCAGGACATCCTCTTCGCCCGGGAGTCCCGGTTCCGGGTCCTGGGCGTCGTCCGCCACGGACCGGCCACCGTCGGTCTCCTCCAGGAGATGCCGCAGCAGGCGCACACTTCCACCCCGCACCTGGACGCGGCTCTGCTCAACCGCCTGCGGGCCGTGCTCGACCTGCCCACCGCCCCGCCCCCCGGGCAGGGCCATCCGCCGGACACACCGTCCCGCGCTGTGCCGTTGCCGACGACGAGTACCCAGCGGGCCGTCACCCCTCAGCAGTAGTCAGCACCGACCGATCTTCACGTCCACGTCCATCTCCCGCCGCGAGGAGCGTCATGACCCCCCGAACGCCGAGGTCCACCGCCGAGCCGATAGCGACGACCGGCACCACCCAGTCCGGACGGCGCGTCCGCCGCGCCGCGGCGCTGCCCATGCCCGACGGAGCGAGCATGACCCCCCTCGCCCCGGCGGACCCGCTGGGCACCGGGCAGGACGAGAGCACGCTGCGGTCCCTCTCCTCGGTGCTGGCCGCGTCCCGTACGGCGGAGAGCGAGCCGGAGCCCGACCCGGCCGCGTGGCGTCCCCAGGGGACCGAGGAGGCGGGTCAGGAGTCCGTGGCGGGCGGCGCGGCGGCCACGGCCGGTGGGCCCCCGCGCCGTCCCGGCGGTGGCCGGCTGGTGTCGAAGGTCACCGAACGGCCCTTCCTGGTCGCCGCCGCCGTGGCCGGCGCCGTCGTCGCGGCCACCCCCTTCCTGGCGACCAGCGCCAAGAACCACACGACGACCTACGAGGGCCTCGGCAAGGCCGACCCGATCGCCGTGGAGGGCGGCAGCGCGGACCAGCGCCCCGACGCCTACTCCAGCCAGCTGCCCATCGAGGAGCCGGGCACCGGCGGCGAGGCGCCGTCCGCCGACAACCTGCTGGACCCCGCCGCCAGGGCCTGGCACGGCTCGGGCGGCACCTCGGCGGCCGGTGACACGCAGACGGCGGCGGACGCCCCGATGGTGCCCGGGGTCCTGGCCGTGCAGACCCCCGGGGCCAACACGCCCGCCTCCGGTGCGGTGGTCACGCCCGCGCAGCAGGGGCCGGGCGCGCACGCCCTGACCTCGACCGCCGGCGACACGCCGGGGTCCCCGGCGGCCGCCGCCCCCGTGAAGGGCGCCCCCGCCAAGGACACCGGCGCCAAGGACACCCCCGCCAAGGGCACCGGCGCCAAGGGCGCCCCCGCCAAGGACAGTGGCGCGTCCGCGCCCGCCACGACGACCGGCACTCAGACCCCGGCGAAGACGACGGTCATGGCCGCCGCCAAGCCCGCCACCGGCAGCACGGTGAAGTCCGGTACCGGCAGCACGGTGAAGTCCGGCACCGACCACGCCCCCGTCGCCGCACGGGTGGCCGCGACGGCCTCGGCCGGTGCCGGCGCCGCCACCACGGCGAAGCCCGCGGGCACCCAGACGACGACGGACGAGACCAAGGCCGAGGCCCGTCAGCAGGCCACGGACACGACCTCGGACACGGCGGCCGACACGACCAAGGCCACGGACACGGCGACCGACACCACCAAGACCTCGGACACGGCGACCGACACCACCAAGACCTCGGACACGGCGACCGACACCACCAAGACCTCGGACACGGCGACCGACACCACCAAGACCTCGGACACGGCGACCGACACCACCAAGACCTCGGACACGGCGACCGACACCACCAAGGCCACGGACACGGCGACCGACACCACCAAGGCCACGGACACCGCCACCGACACCGGCACCTCGGCCGACACCCCCTCCGACCAGCCCGCCGATCCGTCACCCGCTCCGGCCGAGGCGGCCCCCGCACCGCAGTGGAGCACCAAGGTCTTCACCTCGACGCTGACCCTGCGCCCCGGCGAGTCGGTGCACTCCGACCGGATGCGCATCACCATGCGTGCCGGCGGTGACCTCGTCATCTCCGACGAGAACGGCACCGTCCGCTGGTCGTCGGGGACCACCGGGCAGAACAACTACGCCACCTTCAAGGCGGACGGCGAACTCGTCGTCCGGTCCGCCTACCAGCACACCCTGTGGTCCTCCCGGACGGGCGGCCACACCGGCGCCAAGCTGGTCATCCAGAACGACGGCAACGTCACGATCCTGAGCTCCGGCGATCAGACCCTCTGGGCCGCCGGCACCCAGCACTGAGCCCACCGCGAACACCGCGAACACGAAGGAGCAGGCGTGGCCCGCCATCTGATCACCGTCGGCCAGGAGAACGGGTGCGACCACACCACCATCGGCGCGGCACTCGCCAACGCCCGGCCGGGAGCCGTCATCAGCGTCCGGCCGGGCAGCTACCGGGAGACCCTGGTGGTGAACAACCGGGTGACCATCGTCGCCGACGGCCCGCGCGGCAGCGTCGAGATCGCCCCGGACAAGGGCGCCGCCGTCACGCTCGCCGCCGACGCCGTGATGCTGACCGACCTGCTCCTGCGGGGAGGCGCGGGTGAGCTGCCGGTGATCGACGCGGTCCGCGGCCAGGTCGCCCTGGACGGCTGCGAGGTCCTCGGAGCGGGCTGGACGGCCCTGCTCAGCCGCGGCAGCGGCTCCCTCGCCATACGGTCCTGCCGGATCACCAACCCCGTCGGAGCGGGCGTGGTGGAGGCCGGCACGACCGGCAGCGTCATCGCGGACTGCCTGATCGAGAACCTGGGCACCTCCGGTGTGGTGATCAGCGAGCAGGGCCGCGCCGATGTGCGCAACTGCCGTATCCGGGACGCGCGCGGCAACGGCGTGCTGGCCAACGGCCAGTCCCGGGGCGTCGTGGAGGACTGCGAGATCACCGCCGTGGAGAAGCCCGGACTCGCTCTGGAGGGCGGTACGTCGCTGCGGGTGGTGCGCACGACGCTGCGCGAGTGCTCGGTGGGCGTGCATCTCGCGAGCTCCGTGCGCACCGAGCTGTCCCACGTCCAGGTGTACGACTCCAGCAGTCACGGCTTCGTGGTCGCGGAGCGCTCCGACCCGCAGCTGTCGTACTGCGAGACCGCCCGCACCCGGGGCAGTGGCCTGTACGTCACCGGCCGCTCCCGCGGCTACTACGTGAACTGCGCGTTCGACGCCGCCGAAGAGGCCGCCGTGTACGTCGACGAGTCCAGCAGCCCGTCCCTGACCGGGACCCGGGTGACGAACAGCAAGACGGTGGGCGTGCTGCTGGAGGGCGAGTCCGCCGCGGAGTTCGACCAGCTGGACGTCGTACGGGCCGGCGGGAACGGGGTGTCGCTGTCCACCGGGGCCAATCCGCTGCTGCGCCGGGCCCGGATCACGGAGGCGCGCGGCGCGGGCATCCTGGTCGCCGGGAACAGCCGCGGCCGGTTCGAGGACTGCGAGGTGGGCGACTGCGCCGGGCACGCCCTGCGCGTCGAGGGCGGCGGCAATCCGCACATGGGAACCTCCGCCCTGCGCGGTGCGGGCCGGTCCGGGGTCTGTGTCGGCGGCAACGGGCGGGTCACGCTGCGGGACTGCGAGATCTCCGGCTGCTCCGCCTCGGGAGCCGCGGTCGAGGAGGACGGCGACCTGTCGCTCGTCCGCACCCGGGTGCTGGGCAGCGGCGGCCACGGTGCCCTCGTCGGCTCGGGCGGCCGGGCCGCGCTGAAGTCCTGTGAGTTCAGCGGGAACGCCGGGGACGGCATCCGGATCGACACCGACCGCTCCGTCGAGGTCACCGACTGCACCGTACGCTCCAACCGTGGCGCCGGCATCAAACGCGCGCCGTCCCGGGGCGAGTTCACGCTCTCCGGTCTCACCAGCGTCGACAACAAGTCGCCGGACGAGGGCACCGACCCGGCCGCCGATCCGGTCGTACCCGAGCACGCCGGGACCGGTGCCGCCGGCGGCACGGAGGGCGGGGCGCCGGAGAACGCCCTGGTCGCCGAGTTGAACGACCTCGTCGGTCTCACCAATGTCAAGGAGCAGGTCAACATGCTCGTCAGCCTGGGCAAGCTCGCCCAGCGACGGGCCCAACTGGGCATCCCCGCCCCGCCGATGAGCCGTCACCTGGTCTTCGCGGGCCCGCCCGGCACCGGCAAGACCACGGTGGCCCGGCTCTACGGCGGCATCCTGGCGAGCCTCGGGATGCTGTCGTCCGGCCATATCGTCGAGGTGGCCCGCGCCGATCTGGTCGCCCAGGTGATCGGCGGCACCGCGATCAAGACCACCGAGGTGTTCGAACAGGCGCAGGGCGGCGTCCTGTTCATCGACGAGGCCTACACCCTGCTGTCCGACAGCAAGGGTTCCAGCGTCGACTTCGGCCAGGAGGCCATCGACACCCTGGTGAAGCTGATCGAGGACCACCGTGACGACACCGTCGTGATCGTCGCGGGCTACCCCCGGGAGATGGAGGACTTCCTCGCCGCCAACCCCGGCCTGGCCTCGCGTTTCACCCGGACCATCGAGTTCGAGAACTACTCGGTGGACGAACTCGTCACCATCACCGAGTCCATGTGTGCGGGCCACCGCTACGTACTGGACCCGCTGACCAGGCAGGCGCTGGGGCTGCGGTTCTCCCGGATGCGACGGGACGCGACCTTCGGCAACGGCCGGGCCGCCCGCCAGGTCTTCGAGGAGATGGTCGACCGGCAGTCGCTGCGGCTGGCCACCCTGCCCGAGGCCAGCGAGGCGGACCTGATGCTGATGCTGCCCGAGGACGTCGGCGCCGACCTCGCCGAGGAACTGCGCACGGAGGTCAAGAAGAAGGAGCCCGGCGAGTCCGACGTGCTGGCCCGGCTGCGCGCGATGACCGGTCTGGGGGCGGTCAAGCGCGAGGTCGGCGGCATCGTGAACCTGCTCACCAACTACCAGCAGCGTGCCGCGCTGGGACTGCCGACCCCCTCGGTCAGCCACCACGCGGTGTTCTCCGGCCCGCCCGGCACCGGCAAGACCACCGTGGCCCGGCTCTACGCGGACCTGCTCAAGTCCTTCGGAGTGCTCCCGCAGGGCCAGCTCGTCGAGGTCGCCAGGGCCGACCTGGTCGGACGCTACATCGGTCACACCGCGCAGCTCACCACCGAGAAGTTCGAGGAGGCCGTCGGCGGTGTCCTCTTCATCGACGAGGCGTACACGCTGACGCCCGAGAACTCGCCGCAGGACTTCGGCCGTGAGGCCGTGGACACGTTGCTGAAGCTGATGGAGGACCGGCGCGACGAGGTCGTGGTGATCGTCGCCGGCTACCCGGCGGAGATGGACCGGTTCCTGGAGTCCAACCCGGGCCTGGCCTCCCGCTTCTCCCGGCACGTCACCTTCGAGGACTACTCCACCGACGAGCTGCTGTCGATCATGGAGGAGCAGGCGTCGACGGCGGGATACGTGTGCGCGCCGCAGACCAGGGAGGCCCTGCGCCTCCACCTCGACGGCCTGCCGCGCACCAAGAGCTTCGGCAACGCGCGCCTCGCCCGCCAGCTGCTGGAGACCATGATGACCCGGCAGGCGGGCCGGCTGGCGTCCCTGCCCGCACCCGACCTGGAGGCGCTCACCACCCTCCTCCCGCAGGACCTGCCCGAGGCAGCGCTCGCGGCGCTGCCGGGCGGGGAAGGATGAGGTGCGGTGACACCATGGCGGGCGGCGCCGGCCGGGCGCGGTGACTGTGCTGCCCGGCGCGCCCGGCCCGGCGGGGCGGAACCGGCGCCCGGTCCGCCTGCCCCGAGGCCCGTCAGTCCGTGTCCGGTGGGCGCAGGGCGTCCCGCAGCGCCACCCGGGAGGCGATGCCGAGCTTCGGATAGATCTGGTACAGGTGTGCGCCGACGGTACGGTGCGAGAGGAACAGCCGCTCGGCGATCTGCTTGTTCGTCAGCCCGGTCGCGGCCAGTTCCGCGATCTCGCGTTCCTGCGGGGTGAGCGCCGTCACGTCCCTGCCGCCGGGGCCGCCCACCACCCGTCCGGCCGCCCGCAGTTCCTTGCGCGCCCGCTCCGCCCAGGCCGTGGAGCGCAGCTGCCGGAAGGTCTCCAGCGCGGCCGTCAGCGGAGCCTTGGAGCCGGACAGCGCCCGGGACCTGCGCAGCCGCTCGCCCTGGGCGAGACGCACCCTGGCCAGGGCGAAGGGCCACCGCTCCGCGTCCGGGGTGGCCAGCGCCGCGGCGAACAGCCGGGCCGCCTCCGCGTCGTCCTCCACGACGAGGGCCTCGGCTCCGGTGGCCAGCATGGCGAGCCGTGGCGAGAGCCCGGCGACGTTCGTCCCGCGCAGGGCCCGCACATGCGCGACCGCCTGTGCCCGCCGGTCGGTGCGCACGGCTGCTTCCACCAGTTCGAAGAACACCCATGCCGCGTGGGCGACGTACGGCGGGAAGCTCCCGGCCGGGCTGATGGCGTTGACGCGCGCGAACGCCCCGTCGAAGTCACCGTCGGCGATGTCCGCGAGCGCGTGCACGTGCAGCGCGCAGTGGACGGCCTCCCGGATACCGCGCGGCGCCGCCCAGTTCGTCATCGCCTCGGCGAGCGCGTGCGCGGTCCCGGTGTCGCCCCGCGACGCGGTGACGAGCCCCTTGGTGTACTGGAAGAACCAGGTGCAGACGGCGTACCCCGAGCCGGCGCACAGGGCCAGGCCCTCCTCCGACAGCTCCAGGACCTCCGCCCACTCGCCGCGGTGGTAGTCGTCCAGGCACAGGTGCAGCAGGGCGCCGATGTGCCGCCGTACCGGGCCTCCCTCGCGCCCCTGCCCGACCAGCCGCCAGGCCGCGTCCCGCACCGCCGCCAGCCGGTCCGGGTACACCGCGGCGGTTCCCACCCGGACGACCCGCGCGGGGTCGGTCTCCCGCGTCGTGCCCTCGATGATCTCGTCCAGCTCCCGCAGCGTCTCCGCGTCCGCGTGGGCCGGGTCGCCCCATGTCCGCGCGGCCACGGACAGCAGCCGCGGGGGAGTGGGGCGCAGCCGGGAGACGGCCGTGTAGTACGGCGTCCACAGGTCCGCACGCGCGCCGTAGTTGCACAACAGCAGCAGGAAGTGCAGCGCGTCGATGAGCGCCGGATCCTCGGCGTCGTAGCCGTGGCCGCCCTCCTCGATGGCGCCGACCAGCAGCCGGTGGGCCGTCGTGAGGTCGCCGTCGCTGTTCAGCACGAGCTGGACGGCGGCGGTCGCGGAGCGCAGGGACGCGCTGTGTCCGGGATCCGCCCGGGAGGCGTCCTCCAGCAGGGCCGAGGCGCTGCTCAGCGCGCCGATCGCCTCGGCGCCCACGTAGGCGGCCTCCGACAGGCGGCGCGCGCGGTCGGTGTCCAGCGGGCTGAGGTCGGCGGACCGGATGAGGGCGGCGATCGCCGCCACCGCGTCCCCGCGGTCCAGGATGCGCCGGGCGGTGCGCTCCAGCAGCAGGGCGACCTCCTCGTCGGGCTGGAGGGTCGCCTCTCCGAGGTGCCAGGCCCGTCGCTCCGGCTTGCCGGCCAGCACCTGCGCCAGGGCACGGTGCGCGGCGCGGCGGGCGCTGCTGGTGGCCGCCGCCACCACGGCCGACATGATCAGGGGATGCCTGAACACCAGGCGGCGCGGTGACTCGGCCACGCGTACCAGCCCGTCCCGCTCGGCCGGGTCCAGGTCGTGCAGGTCCGCGTCGGCGTCGCTCTCCCGTGCGGCGGCGGACAGCACACCGAGGTCGCCGGTGCCGTCCAGGGTGGCGAGCAGCAGCAGGGTGCGGGTCGTGGCGGGCAGGGAGCGCACCCGGGAGACGAACACGGACTGGAGGCGCTCGCCCAGCGGCAGGACGGCCGGCAGCACTTCCCGGGCCCGGCGCTGGTCCGCGCCCAGCGCGTCGGGGAGTTCGAGCAGGGCCAGCGGGTTGCCCTGGGCGGTGTCCAGCAGCCGTCGGCGCACCGGGTGCGCCAGGTCCGGGAAGCGCAGGTCGACCAGGCGGGCGGCGGCGTCCGCGTCCAGGGCGGGCAACCGGTGGGCGGGCAGTCCGCCGCCGTCGAAGAAGCTGGGCACGCCCGTCCGGGAGGCCGCGAGGAAACGGACGGGGGTGCCGGACAGCCGTCGGGCGAGGAAGCCGAAGACCGCGGCGCTCGCCCGGTCCACCCAGGGCAGGTCGTCCACGATCAGCAGGACGGGAGTGTCCTGGGCCGCCGACCGCAGCAGGGCCAGCGCGGCGTTGCAGACGACCATGCGCTCGGGGAGCGGGCCGGCGCCGAATCCCAGGGCGATCCGCATGGCCTCGCGGCTGGGGGAGTCGAGCCGTTCGAGGAGGCCGTGCAACGGCAGCAGGATCTGGTTGAGTGCCGCGTAGCCGACGTCGGCCTCGAACTCGGCGCCGGCCGCCCGCAGGACGCGGGTCCCCCGCTGGACGGCGGCCAGGGCCATGGCGTCCAGCAGGGCGGACTTGCCGACCCCGGGCTCCCCGGACAGCAGCAGGAAACCGCTCGCATGCCGCTCCAGCATCTCGGAGAGGTGGTCCAGATCGCGCTCGCGTCCCACCAGGAGCTCGGTGTGGCCGATCCTCGGCACGTCGGTGTGCGCCACCGGCCACCGCCTTCCTCCGGCCCCGGCCTCGCGCAACCGTGCCATGCGTATCTCCCACCGTGCCCGGCCATTGTAGGAGCGCGTCGGCGAACTCCGCCCCCCTGTCTCACTCCGCGTCACCCCCCGGTGCCAGGAAGTGACCTGCGCGTTTGTCCGTGACCCGGGTCGACTTCGCCGCACCCGCGACGCCTTCGGTCCGGGCGCCCGCCCTTCGCCGGGACGAGGCGCCGGCCCACGGGAGCCGGGGTGCGGGGCGAGCGGCGGTCAGATCAGTCCGCGTGCCGCGGCCGTGGCCCCCGCCTGGAAACGGGTGTCGGCGCCCAGCCTGGCCAGGACGGCTGCGACGCGCCGGGTGGCGGTACGGGTACTGCACCCCAGCTGGCGGGCGATGGCCTGGTCCTTCAGGCCGGCCTTGAGCATGCGGAGCAGCAGGACATCGTCCTCGTCGAGGCCGTCGTCCCCGGCGGGCGCCGCCCCGGTGATCGGCTCGGCGCGGATCCAGTAGGCCTCGTACAACTCCATCAGGGCGTCGAGCACGGCGGAGGGGTGGATGACGACGAGGTCGTCGTAGACCGGCCCCGACAGGGGGACCAGCGCGACCCGCCGGTCGATGATGTGGAGTTTGAACGGCAGGGACGGCAGCATGCGTGAACGCTCGCCCAGTTCGGCGAGTCTCAGCAGCATCGCGAACCGTCCGGGCCGTTCCATGGACTGCGGACAGTAGATCGACCGCACGTCGATGCCCCGTTCGAGCCACCCCTTGGTGAGGCCGAACTCGTCCTCGTTGCTGTGGTGCCGGCCGTCCGGGCGGGCCACGTAGGGCGGCCGGTCCAGGGCCCACATGTGGGAGGTCGCGGAGTTGCTGAGCTCCTCGACCCGTTCCAGGATCAGCCTGCGGTCCGAGAGGACCTCCACCAGGTTGCGCGGGTCGGACCGCAGCCGCCCCTCACGGTAGCGCTCGGCGATCCGGTCGATCTCCGCGCGCGCCGAGGCCAGCGCCATCTCCGTCTCCAACTGCCGTCTGGCCAGCAGGGGCAGCATCGCGGTCTGCGGGTTCGTCGCCTGGTAGCGGCTGAGGCCGGTCACGTACAGGAGCCCGAGGTCCCGCAGGCGGGCGACGCACCGCACAACGTGCTGCTCCGGAAGGCCCAGGGACGCGCAGACCTCCGCGACGGTCGCCTGACCGCGGTCCACGAAGCACCGGTACACCTCTTCGTCGGGCTCGGCTATGCCCAGGACCGACAGCACGTATGCATACCTCCGTCGGATCGGTGTGTGACATTCCTGGCGCGGTTGGCCATCCGTCCAAATGCGCCAACAGAGTATCTGGACACCTCTCCAAGGAACAGCGTTCACTTTCTCGCCGGGACGATGTGGTTGCTTAGGTGTCCGGCTCCCGCCGTCGTCAACTCCCCACCCCCGCACGTGCAGCACCAGCCCGAAGGTGCTGGAGACACCATCCGGCTCGGCCCACTCCCCGTGGAGGAACGTGTGAGTTTGACGCTCCGAAGAAAAACCTTCGCCTGCGGCGCGGCGGCTCTGGCCGTCTCCCTGGCCGCCGTCTGTACCGGCATACCGGCGCAGGCCGCCGGTGACCCGCTGACCCCCGTCCCCCGCTCCGGGCACCTCCCGGCCGGCCGTTACATCGTGACCCTCTCCGACGCGCCCGTCGCCCTCTACCAGGGTGGCGTGGCCGGCCTCGCGGGCACCGCACCGAAGCCGGGCGCCAGGGTCGACACCTCCAGCACCGCCGCGCACCGCTACCAGGACTATCTCCAGGACCGGCAGAGCAAGGTCGCCGCCTCGGTCGGCGCCAAGGTCCGGGGGCGCTACACGGTGGTGACCAACGGCTTCACCGCGAAACTGACGGCCGTTCAGGCGGCGCTTCTGAGCCGGCAGCCGGGCGTCCTCAAGGTCAGCCCGGACGGATGGAACAAGCCGACGGACGACTCCCGGTCCACCGACCTCATGGGCCTGTCGGGGCCGCACGGCGTGTGGTCGAGGCTCGGCGGCACCGCGAACTCGGGCAAGGGCGTGGTGGTCGGTGTCATCGACACCGGCGTCTGGCCCGAGAGCGCGTCGTTCGCCGCCCCCGCGCTGGGCACCGCGCCCCCCACGGCCAAGGACCCCTACCGCCCTTACCGCAAGGGCGACGTGACCGTGATGAAGAAGGCCGACGGAAGCACCTTCACCGGCGTCTGCCAGACAGGTGAGGAGTTCACCGCCGCCGCCTGCAACACCAAGCTCGTCGGCGCCCGGTACTTCGGCGACGCCTATCTCGCCGAGACGCCCCCGGAGCAGCGGGACGACTACGTGTCACCGCGCGACGGCGAGGGCCACGGCACCCACACCGCGTCCACCGCCGCGGGCAACGCGAACGTCCGGGTGACCGTGGAGGGGAAGGACTTCGGGAGGATCTCCGGAGTGGCACCGGGCGCCGCGGTCGCCGTGTACAAGGCGCTGTGGAAGGACAAGGGCGGCGCCGACTCCGACATCGTCGCGGCGATCAACCAGGCGGTGGCGGACGGCGTCGACGTCATCAACTACTCCGCGGGGGCGCTCCTGGAGACCCCGCTCGACAATCCCGTCCAGCAGGCCTTCCGGGCGGCGGCACAGGCCGGCGTGTTCGTGTCGACGTCCGCGGGCAACAACGGCCCGTCGAGGTCGTGGATAGACAACACCGCCCCGTGGACCACCACCGTCGCGGCCAGCACCATGGCGACCCCGGAGGCCACGGTGAAGCTGGGCGACGGCCGGACCTTCGTCGGGGCCAGCGTCACCGTGGACACGGAACTCGGGCCGAAACCGCTGGCGTTGTCCACCGACGTGCGGGCCGCCTCGGCGACGGAGACGGCAGCGCAGCTGTGCCAGGACGGGACGCTCGACCCGGCGAAGACGGCCGGGAAGGTCGTGGTGTGCGACCGGGGGGTCAACACCCGGGTGAGCAAGTCCGCCGAGGTCGCGCGGGCCGGGGGCGTCGGCATGGTCCTGGTGAACACCAGCGACCAGGACACGGACGGCGACATCCACCTGGTGCCGACCGTACACCTGAACGGGGCGGCGGCCACGACGGTCCGCGGCTACGCGGCGGCGCCGGGCGCCACCGTCTCACTGGAGCCGGGAGGTTCCACCGGGACGCCGTACCCGCAGATCGCTCCGTTCTCCAGCAGGGGACCCTCGGAAGACAACAAGGGCGCGCTGATCAAACCGGACCTCGCCGCACCGGGCGTGGCCGTGCTTGCCGCCGTCGCGCCGCCCGGCAACCAGGGGCACGACTTCGACTTCATGTCGGGAACGTCGATGGCCGCGCCGCAGGTGTCCGGCCTCGCGGCCCTCTACTTCGGCGTGCACCCCAAGTGGTCCCCGATGGCTGTCAAGTCGGCCCTGATGACGACCGCCGTGGACACCAAGACCGCGTCGGGCGGCACCAACACCGACGTGTACGCGCAGGGTTCCGGTGAGGTCGACCCCGCCGCGATGCTCAACCCCGGTCTGGTCTACGACTCGTCGAACCGGGACTGGCTCGCCTACGAGGAGGGCCTCGGGATCGACACCGGTACCGGCGTGGCTCCCATCGAACCCAGCGACCTGAACTACCCCTCCCTCTCCGTGGACCGACTGCTCGGTTCGCGTACCCTCACCCGCACGCTGACCGCGGTCAGGCCGGGTGTGTACCGGGCGTCGGTCAAGCTGCCCGGTTTCCAGGCCGAGGTGAAGCCCTCGACCCTGCGCTTCACCCGTACCGGACAGACCGCGAAGGTCAGCATCAAGCTGACGCGCACCACCGCGGTCTCCGACGTCCCCGTCACGGGCTCCCTGACCTGGGCGGGCAGCGGGCACGTGTCGGTACGCAGCCCGATCGTGGTGACACCGCAGAGCTTGCTGGCCCCCGGCCGGCTGGAAGGCAGCGGGAGCGCGGGAAGCGTCTCGTACTCCGTGACCCCGGGAACCGAGAAGCTGAAGCTCACCGCCTACGCCCCCGTGGTGGGCGCCCCGGTGCGCGGTGAGATGTCCAACGAGACGGGCAACGCCCAGGACTTCGTCCTCACGGTGCCGGAGGGAAGCAAGGCCGGTGAGTTCTTCGCCGTCGGGGACGATCCCGGTGACAGGCTGTACCTGATGGTCACGCCCTTGCGGGAGGACGGTTCGCCCGCCGCGAGCGGCCAGCTGAGCGAGTACGAGCACCAGGCGCACGTCAGCCTGGGGACGCTGAAGCCGGGCAAGTACGCGGTGACCGTCATGTCGGCCTGGTACGAGGGGGCGCCGTTCTCGTCCGACATCACGTTCACCCTTCGGGCGAACGTGGTGGGCACGGACGCGCCGGCGACCGGCACCTTCAACGTGTCTCCCGAGCGTCCTGTGACGAAGCCGGGCGTCCCCTTCCCCGTCACCGGTACGTGGTCCGGTGTGGACACCTCCGCTCCGGCCACCGCCTACGTCGGCTACCAGGACGGTACCGGCACCCTGGTCAGCATCCACGGCTGACCCCCTCCTCCGGCGGGCCGCCCGGCGGCCCGCCGGAGCTCAGAACGTGGACCCCTTCTGGTCGGGGCTGCCGGAGCCGGCCACAGCGGGAGCCGGGTGCCGTTGTCCCGGACGTCCGTGCACCGGTCGGCGAGCGTGCCGGCCAGGTCGTGTCTGCCGTTCAGCACGAACTGCGTTCGCGAGCCGCACGCACCTGCCGGGCGCCCGCAGGGTTCCGCCCGTGAACGTCCGTGGTCCTCGCCGTGGTCCCGCCCTGTCTCGGCACACCCGGCAGGAAACGACGGACGGACGGGTACCGGCAGGACCGGACGCCCGGTGAACCCGGCGGACGCACAGTGGTCATGGGGCCGGAGTACGAGGCGGACGCCCACCGGCAGTACGCGCGGCTGCGCGCGAAGGGCCCCGTCCACCCGGCGCGGTTCTTCCGGGCGTCACGGGCTGGGTGGTCGTCGACCACGACCTGGCCCGCGAGGCGCTGACCCGTCCGGCGCCGCTCAAGGACCCGGAGCCGGCCGCGGAGATGCCGGAGGCGGCGGGCTTCCCGGGCCACAAGCGTGGCACCGGGTTCGGCGGCCGGATGCTGGAGGCGGACCCGCCCGAGCACACCCGGCTGCGCGCGTCCGGTCTCCGGTGCCTTCTCCCCGAAGCGGACCGCCGAGACGGAACCGCACCAGCGGCCGGCCACGGCGGACAGCGCCTACGGCTGTGCTGTCGCAACCCTTCGCCTCGGCGTTCGGGACGCGGGAGGGAACTGCGCGGCACACGCCGGACTTCGCTGCGACACCTCCGTCGAGCGCACGACGAACCGCTACGCGGCCGAGGACCTGGAACCGGGCGGCGTGCACATCCCCCGTGGCGTCGTCGTCGCCGTGGCCCGACGGTCCCCACCGGTTCCCCGGACCGGCGCTCAGGGAGCGCTCGCGCAACGCGAGCGCTCCCTTCTGTGATCAGTCACGACACGGGTGCCTGCCACCGGCGATCTCAGTGGCGGACACCCGATGCCCGGCTCAGCGCAGCCCGTAGGCCCGGGTGACGGTCTGCCGGACCCGGTCACCCGCCCGGTCGACGGCGCTCGCCCGCAGGGACACGTGTCCGCCCGGCTGCCCGCCGGCGGGTATCACCAGCGACCAGTGGCCCCGGCCGGCGGACGTGACCGCCGCCGGGCTCCAGGTCCTGCCGTCGTCGTACGACACATCGACGGTGACCTTGCGGACCGGGGACGTGCCGGAAGCGCCCGGCTGGTGCCGTACCGTGACCGAACCGGTGAACTCCTTGCCGGCCGGGGCGGTGTTGTGCCCGTCGAGCGGCAGGGCGAACCCGAGGTCCAGCAGGTCCACCGGGGTGCGGACCGAGTCCTCGGTGCGGCCGGTGGTGAAGGTCCACTCCGAACGCACCTTCGGGGACAGCGCGGACGGGCGGGTGGCCCTGACGACCAGCCGGTAGGTACCCGCGGCCGACGGCAGGTCGAAGGTCCCCGCTCCCGGTGTGCCGTTGCCGTCCACCTTCGTCCCGTCCCGGAACAGTTCCGTCGTGCCCTTCTCCAGAACCTGGCCGTCGACGTCCGTACCGGCCGCGGTCGTGTGGTTCGGATCGGCGTCGTTGAACACCGGGATCGCGGTCACGAGCCGGTCGCCGGACCGGTAGGCCGCGGGTACCGGCAGGCCGTCCGCGTCACTGGTCAGCGGGTTCGGCAGCCGCGGCGCGAAGGGCGCCGTGCTCCACGCGGCCGAGGTGCGCCGGTCGGTGCGGTAGGTGGTCCACGCGGTCCGCTCCGACGCCCCGTACGTCCAGTCCGCGTTCAGCCCGGCGCCGGCGTCCACGGCCCAGGACACCCCGGGCGTGAAGTACTCGACGCGGGTCTGCGGGACGGCCAGCCGCTGCTCCGTCCTGCCCCACAGGCCCGAAACCGGGTCGTGGTAGAACAGGCCCTGCACGATGACGTGCCGGCCCCCCGCCGGGTTGCGGTAGACGGCCTTCGTCCGGGCGAGCGCGGCGCGCCGGAAGTGCCAGGCATGGCCCTCGGGCAGATCCAGGCCCACCGAGCCGAACAGGTTGTACTGCGTGCGGGTGGCGGGTGTGCCGACCACGTGCACCTGCCGCGCACCGGCCGCCAGCCGCTCCCGCAGCCCCTCGACGTCCTCGTACCGCAGCAGTTGCAGGATCGGCACCTCCGTCAGGCGCGCGATGTAGTCGTAGGTGAGGACCAGCGCGGCGCCCTTGGCCTTCAGCCCCGTCACCAGGGTGGCGAACTGCTCCTGCGACGGCGTGCCGACGGGATCCGGCGCGTAGTGCTCCGGCGCGACGAGCACCACCTTGCCCCGGACGTCTCCGACCTGGTCCGGGTCGGTCTCCTCGCCGATGTCGACCAGGTCCGCGGTGATGTCGCCCTCGTAACCGGCGGACTGGGGGTCCTCCACATAGCTGACCTCGAACGGGTGCTCGCCGACCGTCGTCACCCGGTTCTGCGGCGGGACCCAGGCCCCGCCGTACGAGAGCGCCGTTCCGGGGACGGCCTTGTCGGACAGCACGTAGCGGGGTGTGTAGTTGCTGTCCAGGGCGATGCCGTCCGTGCCGTCGCCGGTGGTGACGGTGGACGAGAGGGTGACGTGGGCCGAGTAGGGATCGGGGCGCGCGGCGGGATCGTCCAGGTCGGCCGTGACCGGTTGGGCCTTGGTCCCGTCGAGGGCGAGGGTGCGGTCGCCGTCGACGTGCAGTCCGCCCTGGAGGTAGTAGGTGATCGTCACATGCAGCAGGCCGGAGATCGTGCCGAGCCCCACGACGCGGTAGTCCCCGTCGGGAACCTCTGCCCGCAGGCCGTTCTCGTCACCCGAGTCGGCGGGGTAGACGGCGCCCGTGGTCTCGTTCTGGAGCGCGACCCAGGCGTCGTCGAGGCCCAGCGCCTCCCCCGCGTGGTTGCGCACGCGGACCGTCACCGTGCGCAGGAGTTCCCGGACCTGGGCGGTGACCGGGGTGACCACCCGGGCGTCCCCGGCGGTGGCCGTCAGCCGTCCCTCGTAGGAGCCCGCGGAGTCGGGGCCGGCCGCGAGCCGCACGGTGGTGGTGGCCGTCCCGTGAGCCGGAACCGTGACGGAGGGGTCGGCGGAGAACAAGCCGTCGGGCGCGGGCCGTCCCCGCTCGTCGGTCACGGACATGCTCAGGGCGAGGGTGACCGGAGCGTCGCCGTCGTTGGCGTAGGTGACCCGGCCGGTGGTGGGCCGCGCCGGGTCGTGGGGCCACGGGATGCGGCCCAGGCCGAGCGACGGGGTGACGGCGCGCACGGACTGCGCGTCGGCCCGCGCCACGTCCAGCCGGCCCGCGCCGTTGCCGAACACGTCGACGTCCTTCAGCACGGTCGCCGACCCCGTGAGCGCGGCCTTGATCTGCCGGCCGCTCCAGTCGGGGTGTTCGCCGGCGAGGATCGCCGCGGCGCCCGCGACGTGCGGGGTGGCCATCGACGTCCCGGACAGCGACACGTAGTCGGCGTCACCCGGCGCGTCCGGGAACGCCCCCGGCGCGCGGGCGGCGACGATGTTCTCGCCGGGCGCCGAGATCTCCGGTTTCAGTCCGAAGTCCCCCACGCGCGGCCCCCGGCTGGAGAACCGGCTGAGGGTGTCCTGCTTGGTGGTGCTCGCCACGGTCAGCGCCGCGTCCGCGGCTCCGGGCGCCGTCACGCTGTGCGGCTGGCCGGCGTTGCCGGCGGCCACCACGAACAACGCGCCCGACGCGGCCGAGAGCCTGTTCAACGAGGTGGACAGCAGGTCGGTGCCGTCGCTCGGGGCGTCGCCGCCCAGGCTCATGTTGATCACGTCGGCACCCTGCTGGACGGCCCACTCCATGCCGGCCAGGACGCCGGAGTCCGTGCCGCGGCCCTCGTCGTCGAGGACCTTGCCGTTGAGCAGCCTCACCCCGGGGGCCACCCCCCGGTACCGGCCGCCGGAGGCGGCGCCGCTGCCGGTGATGGTGGACGCCACGTGGGTGCCGTGGCCCACGTGGTCGTCGGTGTCGGCCGCGGTGGAGAAGTTCTCCGCCGCGTCGACCTTCCCCTTCAGATCCGGGTGGGTGGAGGAGATGCCGGTGTCGAGCACGGCGACCTTGACCCCCTCGCCGGTGTGGCCGTGCTCCCAGGCGGTGGGCGCGCCGACCAGCGGCACACTCACGTCCAGGGTGGGCCGTACGACGCCGTCCAGCCAGATCTTCGTGCCGTGCGCCGGGGCGGCCCGGCCGGTGTCGGCCGCGCCGGCCCGCTCACCGGTCAGGGACCGCCACAGGGCGGTGGCGTGCGACTTGCCGGTGCTCAGCGCTCGTACGCCCAGCCGGGGCAGGGTGTGGGTGACCCTGGCGGTGGAGGGCGTCACCGTCTTCGGGGCGGTGCCCGGTCGTCCGGTGACGATCACCTTGATGTCGTGGGTGTGCCGGTCGTCGAGGTGCTGCCGCGCGAGTTCGGTGATGTCGAACAGCGCCTTGTCCACCTGGCCGCGCGCCATCGCACCCCATGCGTCCCGGGGCACGACGTAGGTGTGGCCACCCTCGGTGTAGTTCGCGAACGCCGTCTGGCGCCGTTCCGTGCCGGCCGTGGCGCTCACGACCCGCACGGTGTCGCCCGTGCGGCGGTAGCGGACGGTGTCCCCCGTGACCAGGGTGACCTGTTCGACCGGTCCGGCGGCGGGTGTGCCCGGCCGGGCGGCGGCGTCCGTGGGCGTCGCGCCGGCCGGAGCGACGAGCGCTCCCGTCAGCGTGCCGACGCCCAGTAACAGCGCCGCTGTTCTGTGTCGTGTCACTGCAATCCTCCTGTCGGCGCCCCGTGGTCGAGGGGCGGGGACATGTGTCCCGACAGGTGAACAGGGAAGGGTGGCCCTCGGGTTGCCTCGGATTCCGCCGAAGATGCCGCACGAGCCGGTGCCGGCAGGGGACGCCCACGGTGGCTGACCGGATGGGGGCACACACGGGGAGGCGGGCGTACGGCGTCCGGGGCGCTGTCCGATGCCGAGCGCGGCCGGCTCACCGCCGCCGGGTGGTCCGGCGGGCCCTGGACGGCGTCGCACCCCGGCGGGCCGGCCCCCAGCCTGGGACGGCGGCGCGGCCGGTCACGCGGCCCGTGGCAGACGCGGCACCCCGGCCTCGCCGGTGTCCAGGGGGCGCAGCGCCTGGAGGAGTGCGGTGACGGCCCGGTTCAACGGGACGTCGATGCCGAGCTTCTCGGCTTGCCGGACGACGGCCCCGTTGAGGGCGTCGTATTCCAGCGGCCTTCCGGCCAGCCGGTCGTACAGCATGGACGTTCCGTTGTCCGCGGCGAACTCCGCCGTGAAGGCGAGGGTGCGCTGGACGTCCTCCTCAGTGAGCCGGGCGCCGAGCGCGCCGCCCACCGCCGACGCCTCCCGCATCAGCCCGAGGGCGAGTTCACGCACGTGTGCGTCCTGGAACACCTCCATACGGCGCAGGGTGAGCGCGGTGAGGGAGTTCACGGCGATGTTGAGCATCAGCTTGCGCCACATGGCCGTGGTGAGGTCCTCCGCCACGTCCACTGTCATGCCGCTGCCCTCGAACAACTCGGCCAGCTCCTCGGCCCACGGCCCCCGCGGAACCTGGAAGCTGTCGCCGTAACCGAGCCGGATACGGCCCGGGGCGAGCCTCTCGGCCTGGATGTACACCAGTGCCGGAACGAGCGAGGCCCGGGGGGCGAGATCCTGGACGCCTTCCGTCTGTTCGACGCCGTTCTGGAGGACGACGACGGTGGTGTCCTCGTCGCACAGGGAGCGCAGCCACGTGGCCGCGCTCTCCGTGTCGAACGACTTCACGGCGAGCAGGACCCAGCGCACCGGCTTGAGGTCGCTCGGGTCGGTCACGACCCGCACCGGGAAGCGCTCGACCCGTGCGCCGTTCTCGATCCGCAGTTCGTCGAAACGGGTACGCACACAGACCGTCACATCGTGGCCTGCTCTGTGCAGCGCTGACGCGACCACACCTCCGACGGCACCCGCGCCGATCACGGCGACGGCGGTCCTGGGTGTCCTTGCGTTGGGCCCCATGGTTCCCTCCTGATCAGGGTGCGGGATCGCTGCACGATGTATCCCTCATGTATCACCAACGACGTGTGACGCTCCGCTGGTTCGCAGGTCGGGCGAATGTGCCGACAGTCACATACATGTCCAAGAGGAAGAAATGGGTCAGGAACCGTGCGCCGGCCGGGACGCCGCCCGCTGCGGTTCATGACGGACTACGACGCCGGCAGCGGGGTGCGATGCCGGGACCGGCCGGAGCCGGAGGCGGGTTCCGGTCCGGTGCCGGGGCGTCCTGCGGGCTCCGGCCGGGGCGACGTCACCGGGTCGGCCCGCCTGAGTCCGTGACGGACCGTCAGCCTGTGCAGCCGCTCACCGTCCCGTGCGTCGAGAGCGCCGTGGACGTGCACCACGGCCCGGACACAGACCTCGGGCTCCAACTGCCCGAACAGCCTCTCCAGCGCCGGCCACAGGGACGCGTCGAGGGGCCGGTGCGAACCCCAGGGCCCGAGGTCGAGTGCGACGGTGTCGGGGCGGGCGGGGCGGGCCGTGGCGAGGAGCGGCGGTGCGGCGTCACGCGGTCCGACCCACAGGCCCGACGGGGTCACCCCCGCCTTCCAGTCCCGGCCCAGCGACAGCGCGTCGGGCCCGGTGCCCGCGCTCAGCACCGCGGGGACCCGCCATTGCGTCACGCGTGCCGGCCGGCCGCCCCCGCTCGTCGCCGGCTCGTGGACGAGGGTTTGGGCGAAGGGCCGCCAGGCGGGCCGGCCCTGCTCGTCGAGCAGGTACTGGTCCGCGGCGGCGTCGCCGGCCGAGACGCCCTCCGGGACGGCCCTGCCGTGCATGACGGGCGCTCCCAGCGCCACCCCGACCTCGCAGCCCAGGAGGTCCGACACCTCCTGAGCGGTCCGTGACATCGGCTGACCCGCCAGCGAAACCAGCCGCAGCGAGCCGCGGACCCGCTCGGGGAGCGTCCCCATGACCACCGCGAGGACGGTGGCGGGAGTCCGCGGCGAGGTGATGATCAGCTGCGGCCGGCCGTCCTCCGGCGGTACGGCGTGCAGCCGGGCGTGGGTGGCGGGCGACACCGGTCCCGCGGGCCGTACGGCCAGCCCGGCCGGCACGGGTTCGACGATGTGCCCGGCCAGTGTCTGGCGGCCCACCCGCCGCACCGCGATCTCCCAGTCCGGAATGGGCAGATGACCGCTCACCTGCCGGGTGGCCGTGCCGGGCGAGAAGTGCCACCAGCCGCCGGGGCCCCCCGGGTGGCCGGGCGCGAAGAGACAACCCGTCGCCGTCACGAGCGCGGACCCGGCGGTGGCCAGGACGTCCATTCCCCACCGTTCGCTGATCAGCCGGGCCGCCGACGGGCTGTCGCCGGCCTCGTGGGCGCCCTCGGACATCACCAGGGTCAGCAGGCGCACCCGCGCGTCCCGGCTCGCCTCCAGGGCGGGCGCCAGCAGCCGGCCCAGCCCCTCCGCGCCGCCCTCGACCGAGGGCACGCCGACCACGACGAACGCCTCGTTCGGCCGGGTGGGGCCCAGCCGGCCGGCGAGCCGGGTGAGCCACACCGGCGGCCTGCTCCCCGAGTGCACCAGATGCAGGTGCTCGCCGACGGAGGTGACCGTCGATGCCGTCGCCGTGTCGTAGCGAGTGTGGCCCGGGTCTCCCGCGGGGATGACGGTCATGCGGCCCTCACAGTCCATGGTCACGACGGAAGGAGACACACGAAGGGCATGACACGGACACGCATCGCTGACCTCGCGGCCATCCCTGTGCTCACATGTGCCCACCGCGTCCGTTCCCGGCACACGTGTCTCCGGGCCGGAGTCTACCGGACACATGTCGGGCGAAGATATGTACCCGATTCGCTGGTTTCGTCCCGACTGGGGGCGTAGCGTTCATCCACGTACGTGTGAGTTGTCCCAGGGGAGGAGGAGGACGTCATGACGGCAGAACCGGTGCGGTTCAGCCCCGACGAGCGGCTGGAGGTGGTGACGATCCCCGTGTCCGACGTCGAGCGGGCGAAGGAGTTCTACCTACGGCTCGGCTGGCGACTGGACCGCACACCACCCGCCAAGGTGCAGGTCACCCCGCCGGGCTCGGCGTGTTCGGTGCAGTTCGGAACAGGCCTGACCACGGCCGAACCCGGCTCGGCCCAGAACATGTACCTGTGCGTCCCCGACATCGTCGCGGAACGGAACAGGCTGGTGGAGCTGGGGGTCGAGGTGGGCGACTACTACCACACCGGGGGCCCCGCCCCCGAGCCCGGACTGCACCCCGAGCGGGAGAGCTACCGCTCGCACTTCCCCTTCCGCGACCCGGACGGCAACGCGTGGCTGGTCCAGGAGGTCACCTCCCGCCTGCCCGGCCGTATCGGACCCGGCCCGACGGCCTTCACCTCCGCGGACGACCTCGCCCGGGCCCTGCGCCGGGCCGCCGCGGCACACGCCGAGCGGCCGGGGAGCACCGGCGACGCGGACCCCGACTGGGCCGAGTGGTACGCCGCGCACCTGGTGGCCGA
The DNA here is from genome assembly GCF_014650735.1 of Streptomyces canarius. Taxonomy (NCBI): domain Bacteria; kingdom Bacillati; phylum Actinomycetota; class Actinomycetes; order Kitasatosporales; family Streptomycetaceae; genus Streptomyces; species Streptomyces canarius. The sequence goes on along the minus strand of NZ_BMVN01000014.1, from coordinate 111,508 downwards.
GCAGACCGGAGGCGGCGCGAGCTGACCTGCCGCACGGTGCACCGTCAGTCAGATGACGTATGTACCCGCACGGGCGATGGTCGCATCCTGGACAGGGGCACGCCCCCGGCTCACGCCACCAGCGCGGCCGGGGGCGACCGGAGCCAGAAGCAGCGTGAGAGAGAGTCGGATGCACGACCCCGCAGACAGCCACCCGGACATCCACTGGCCGTCCGGATTCTCACCTGCCGAAGCCCATGGCTTCCACCATGTGCAGGCCGTCGTGCCCGGCCCGCCCGAGCGGGTCTTCCGTGTGCTCACCGACATCGCGGACTGGACCAGCTGGGTGCCGAGGTGCGAGGAGGTCAGCGCCCCGGCCTTCACCCAGACCTTCGAGGTGCGCTGGTGCGGTCATCGGTTCGAGGTCTACGTGGGAGAGCACGTACCGCCCCGCCGGCTCGGCTGGATGTGCCTGGGTACCAGTGTCCGGCTGTACCAGGGATATCTGCTCACCGAGGTCGGCGACGGCACGGAGATCGTCGTCGAGAGCGCCGTCCGCGCCTCCCTCCCCAAGGCGTTCGACACGTTGTCGCCCACATGGGTGGAGCGCCTGGACGAACTGTGGCACGCCCAGCTCGCCCGGCTGTCGGCCCCGCCGCCGAGCGTGTGAGCCGTTTCCCGCTGCCCGGCGCGCGCGGTCGTCGTACGGCGGCACAGGTGATCCGCCCCGGGCGGCGCGGCCCCGGCACAGCGGCCCACGGCCGACCGGCAGGGCCGCTGTCACCTTCCGTCGCCTTCGCGTTCAGGCCGTGAACGTCGCCCACGACTCCCGGGTGCGGAAGCCGGCCCGCTCGAAGAGCGGCAGCGCCTCCTCGCTGGAGTGCAGATACGCCGTGTGCGCCCCGGCGGCCCGGCCGTCCCGCAGGATCGCCTCGGTCAGCGCACGGCCGACCCCGCGCCGCCGGTGGTCGCGCAGGGTACCGATGTTGGCGAGCCCGACATGCCGTTCGGTGAGGATCGCCAGCCCCGCTCCGGCCGGCACCCCGTCCACCTCGGCGAGGTAGGCCCGGACGAAGGGCTGTCCGAGGACGAGGGGCGTGTACAGGCTGGTGATGATCATCGGCGGGGCCCCGAAGGCCGCGCCGAGGACGGTGGCGAAGGTCTGGTCCTCGTCGTCGCGGAGCGGACGCACGGTCACGGGCCCCCGGGCGGACTCGCGGCTGTCGCGGTCCTCGTCCAGGGACAGCAGCATGAAGGGCTGCCGGGTGAGCGTGCGCAGTCCGCGGGCGGCGGCGATGCCGGCGATCTCGGCACCGGGCTCGCCGCGCAGCCGGATGCTCCAGGGGAGCTGTGCGACATGCGGTGCGGCCTTCTCGCAGAGCAGCCCGATCTCCGCCGCGTCCGGCACGTCGGTCACACTCATGATGCTGTTGAGCAGGGGGATCATCGAGCGGGTGACGGCCAGCAGGGCGCCGCCGGGACCGCGCTCGTGCAGGCCGTCCGGCAGGACACCGGCGAGCCACTCCGTAGCCGTCTGGAAGGCCTCTGCGGCCTCGGAAACCGCATCGTCATTGGTCATACATGTGAGTGTAACTCCGCGTCATACGTAACATCCGCGGTTCAAAACACGTATCCCATTGCCCAAGGATCACTGCCTCGCACCAGCGAAAGAGGGCAGGCGGCACGTCTGTCGCGCTCGGCGCGAGCGTGCCGGCCGCGGGCGGCCTGCTCATGACGCCGGTCACGGCGCCGGCCGACACCCCGAACGGCCCCTCGCACAGCACCCCCACCACTCGGCAGCAGGCCCTGCGGTCCGCCACTGGGAGGACTGACCCCGGCCAGGACCCCCGCACGGCGGACCTTCTCCCGCCCCGCCGTGCGGGGTTCCGGCTCCCTCGCGGGTCATGCGCCTCGGACGTCCGCCCGCACGGCCGGGGGCTGACGACGGAGCCGGCGGCGTTCGGTCTCGGTCGTCGCCCCCCATATGCCGTGGGCCTCGCGTGTCTCCAGCGCCCACCGCAGACAGGGCGTGACGACGGCGCAGTCCCGGCACACGGCCTTGGCCTGTTCGATCTGCACCGCGCAGGGACCGGTGTCGCCGATCGGGAAGAACAGCTCAGGGTCCTCGCGTCTACAGGCGCTCATCGCCCGCCAGTCGGTGGCCGCGAGGGATTCGCGGTGCATCAGGCCTCCCCAGAAGTCCGTCGGGACATCACGTGACACGTGGCGACCGGCCACCGGCACCCCGGAGCCAGTCGTATGTCCCCAACTTTCTGGTGAAAGCTCCTTATTCCATCATCTGTCCCTTCAGTGTCCCGAAGGGCTGTGCCGGGTGAGCGGGGCGGGAGTCGCCTCTCGCCCCGCTCTGCCCAGCCGCGCGGTGGATGTTCGTCAGCGCAGCGTATATGCCGTGGGGATGGTCTGCCTGACGGTGTTGCCCTGGCTGTCGGTCGCGCTGATCCTCAGTCCGACACCCTCGGCGGCCTTCTCCCGCCGCGGGTTGCTGATGGTGGTGGTGAACGTGTTCTTCCCGGTCGCCTTCGTGGCCGCGGGATGCCAGGTCCTGCCTCCGTCGAAGGTGGTCTCCGCCTTCAGGGAGGTCACCTCGGGCAGGTCGGTGAGCCGCTGCTGGTAGTAGCCGACGACGGTGACCTCGTGTTTCTCCCCGGCCTTGGCCGTGTTGTCCAGGGCCAGACCGAAGTCGTAGCGCAGGAAGATCAGCGGCTCCGGGCGGCAGGCCGCGTGGTTGCTGCCGATCAGCTCACCGACGCACGGGCTCAGCTTCGGGGCGTCGTCCTTGGTCGCCGTGGCGGAGGTGTACTGCCACACCGTCCTGACGTCGTTGGTCCGCGTCTCGAACGTGTACCGGGCGGACTTCGCCGGAAGGTCGTAGGAGACGAGGTCACCGCCCTTGCAGCCGGCGAGCGCCAGCATCGCTGCGGCTGCGAGCACCATGAGGGCCCCTCTGCGGCGCCGCGCCGATGGCACTGGGGTGTTCATCGTGTCGGTCTCCTTGGCGGTGTCGAGTGCCGTCACAGGGTCGGCCAGGTCTCGTCGGGGAGGTGCTCCGTATGACGCCCGATCTCGTCACCGGATGCGTTGAGCAGCTTGAAGTCGCAGGTGGAGTCGAGGTTCGGCACGGTCGGCGAGGGGGCCGTCCCGCAGGAGGGGAGATCGATGAACTCGTGCTGGAGCAGTTCGTCGTCGACGATGCCGATCAGCGCCTGGCGACCGCCGCCACTGTCCGTCAGATAGAGGGTGGGGTAGAAGGTGTCGCCCTGCCGGCAACCCGAGCACGGTCCGGCCTGGACCGAGAAGCCCGACGCGGTGCGCACCTGCGGCACGGCCCCCGGTACGGACGGCCCTGCGTTCCAGTGGATCTCGTTCCTGCCGGTGAGAACCATGTCGTTCATTTCCGTGCGGTTGTGCGTCAGGAAGTGGTCCGCCCCGCGCTCGGCCCAGGACGCGGTGAACCGGCTGATGGCGTTGTCCTCCCGCTTGACGAAGGCGGTCATGGTCCGCTGCGTGGACGGGTGCGGCAGGGACACCTGCGACGAGGCGGTGCCGGCCTGGAGGGACTGGTTCCAGCTCAGCTGGTGCACCTCCCCGGGCCGTGCCGCGTGGAAGGAGAGGTCGACCCGGTCGAGATCGTCCTTCCCGAGCCGGTAGGTCTTCGGCTGGAGCTGTCCGTTCTCGTGGTACGTGGCCGCGTACGCCCTCGGCACGACGCTGCCGCCGAGGCCGATCCGGACGTGCGACCCGCCGGCCTTGATCCGCTGGATCAGGGCCTGGGCCTGGACGTAGGGCACGCTCATGATGGGCAGCGCGGCGTACGGCTCGATCGCCGGACAGCTCTGCGGCCCGTCCAGGCACTGGTCGAACTCCGAGGGACGGCCCAGCGAGGTGAGGCCCGGTGCCGCGACCAGCACACCGACGGCGTGCGCGGAGGCGGCGGTGGCCACCCGCTCCCGGAGCTCGGCATAGTCGCAGGTGCCCTGACAGATGTCGGTCGGCGTCAGGAGGACGAGCTTGCCCCGGACGTCCACGTCCGCGAGTTCGGCGGGGGACCCGGTGCCGGCGTGGACCACCGGCAGGTGTCCCTCGACCGGCAGCCGGGGAACCGGGATCGAGGCTTGCCGGGTGCTCGGGTCCCCGTTGTCGCGCAGCCACCCCTGCGACTCGGACAGCGCGGCGTCCGGGGTCACGTAGCGGGCGGACAGGGCGGCGGAGGCACCGCCGCCGGTGGCGCGCATGGTGACGACGGGAGTCGTCCCCGAGGTGTAGAAGTCGTGGGTGAGGGAGCCTTCGCTCACCTTGCCGGTGGGCAGCACCCACCAGTTCGGTTCGGCGGCCCTGTAGTCGAACGCCGACGACGAGCCCATCGTCCACGCCCCGGTCGCCGAGACCCGGTTGACGACGTCGGTGGCGTTGTAGGTCTCGGTGGACTCGGGGTACTCCACGCGCAGCGGTTCGGCCTTGCGCAGGTCCAGGGTGACCGTGGTCGCCTTGGTGAGGCCCACCTCCGGTGCGATCGGTGTGGCCTGCTGCACGTCACCGGCCGCGTTCCGCCATGTGACCGGGATCTGTACCGCGTAGGTGCCGCGGAAGAGCTGCTCGGTCACGGTGTCCGCGCCGGTTTCGGCGACCTGGCCCGCGTGCAGGTGGATCTGGTCGTCGACCGGCATGAAGGTGGCGGTCCCGTAACGGACGTCCGTGGCACCCGCGGGAGGGACGACGTGCACGGTCAGCGGGAACTTCTGGGCCTCCACGAAGGTGTGGATCCGTGCGTTCAGCCGTATCGCGCCGGAGTCGTCACGGGCGCTCAGCAGCCCGTTGTACGTGCCATAGGGCCCGTCGGCGCCCAGTACCCTGGCGTCGAGCGTCACCGGCACCTCGGCGGACCCGCCCGCGGGAACGACCACCGTGTCCGTGCCGAGGGTGAACAGACCCGCCGCGGCCGGCTTGCCGTCGCCGAAGGAGACCGGCATCGACAGATGCAGCGTGATCGCCTTGTCGCCGCGGTTGGTGTACGTGATCCGCTTCGTCTGCGCCGAGTGCGGGAAGGCCAGGCGGCCGAAGTTCAGGTTCCCCTTCGGGACGATCTGCGGATTGGTCGCCGTCGCCAGGTCCACCAGACCGGTGCCCTGGGCGTACATGTCGTGTCCCAGGTCGGAGGCGGTGTCCATCAGCAGTGCCTTGATCTGCTGACCGGTCAGCTCCGGATGCTGCTGGGCGATGATGGCCGCGGCGCCGGTGACGTGCGGCGTCGCCATCGAGGTCCCGCTGGCCGTGGTGTAGTACTGGTCCACCGGCGTGCCCATGGCCGTGCCCGCGGCGCGCGCCGCGACGATGTCGACGCCCGGAGCGGCGATGTCGGGCTTGGCGGCGCCGTCCCCGATGCGCGGTCCCCGATTGGAGAACTGCGCCATCTCGTCGTTCTTGTCGACGGCCGCCACGGTCAGGGCGTCGTCGGCGGAGCCCGGGGTGACGACCTTCTGGGCGACGAAACCGGAGTTGCCGGCCGCGACCACGAACAGGGTCCCGGTGGTGCGGCTGAGCTCGTTGAGCGCCTGGCTCATCGGATCGGTGCCGTCGGTGGGTTCACCACCCAGGCTCATGTTGACGACCTTGGCCCCGGAGTGGGCGGCCCAGTCCATGCCCGCGATGATCGCGTCGTCGGGACACTCTCCCGCGTCGTTGCAGACCTTGCCCACCAGCAGCTTGGCGCCGGGTGCGACGCCCTTGCGCAGCCCCTTGGACGCGGCGCCGCTGCCCAGGACCGTGGACGCCACATGGGTGCCGTGCCCGTGCCCGTCCTTGGCACCGTGCGGACTGCCGGTGAAGTCGGTCTGCCCGACGATGCTCGCGGACACGTCCGGGTGGGTGGCGTCGATACCGGTGTCCAGCACCGCCACGGTCACGCCGGTGCCGTCGTAGCCGCGTTCCCAGGCGACGGGCGCGCCGATCCGGGGTACCGACTGTTCGAGGTCGACGTGGGACAGGCCGTTGAGCCACACCTTCTTGACCCCGGTCAGGGAACCGGCGGACCGGGCGGCGGCCGGTGTGGAGGCCGTCTTGCCCCGTACCCCCTGCCACCACCGTCCGTCGCCGGCGATCCTCATCGAGCGGCCGTTGATGCTCGGAAGTGCCCGTCCGCCGGACGCCCCGGCGACCTTCCGCGTCCTGTCGGCCGCGGCGGTGCCGGTGTAGGTGACGAGCACCGGCACGGTGTCCTTCCCGCCCGCGGCGGCGAGCGTCAGCAACTGGCCGAGGTCGAAGAGCGACCAGTCGAGCAGTCCCTGGCCGACCAGTGCGAGGGCGTCGTCCGGTACGACGTACACCTTGCCCTGGCGGGTGAGGGTGTGGAACACGACCGGCAGTCCATCGGGCCGAGGCGCGCTCTCGGTGCCGCGGACGACCGGCTTGCCGCCGTCGTCGACACCGACGTCCACGGTGTCGCCGGTGATCAGCGTGACCGGCACGGATCCGCCCGACGCGGAGACGAATCGAGCCAGGGGGTTGTCGGCGGCCGATGTCGGGCTGTCCGTCTGTGCGGCACCGGATGGCGGCGGCTGCCGGTCCGGGGCGGCGGCGTGGGCCGTCGTCGTCGACACGAGCATGCCGAGGACGGTCAGACCGACGGTCACCGCGCCCCAGCGTCTGCCGACGCCCGTTGTTGCGCTTGACCTCATCGATGAGTCTCCCTTGAGAGGAATGACGGGGAACGTGGGAACAGGTCCGGGCCAGGGGCGTGCGGCGCGTCGGCGACCGTCCCTTGCGTGCACACGAGGACGCCGGCCGCTCAGCGGACGCGGGCTGCTCCACGCCTCGCGCCAGGGGCCCTGTGTCAGAGGGGTTCGTACTCGGCGTCGTCGTCGGCGCCGGCCCTCTCGGTGTGCGGGGTGGCGGAGTCCGCCGGGTCGGACGGCGGTCCGGCCGGCACGGGTTCGTCCTGAGGACGGAGTTCCGGTGCGGGCGGTACGTCTGCCGAGGCGGGCGTCGGCGGCTTGGCGGGCGGCATGGCAATGAGTGTGCGATCGTGCCGGGGGCCGGCACGATCGCTCAGATGCGGGATTTAATCCCGCCGTTCGGTACGGGACTTTTCGTCGTCCTCTGAAGGCCGTGCCGAATTCACTCGTCGCGCGCGGGCCGTTGGTCCAGGTCGCCGACGAGACCCGACTCGACGACCCTGACCGCGAGTGCCGTGCGCGAGGTGACGTCCATCTTGCGCATCGCCGACTTCACCTGGCTGGCGATCGTCTGCACCGACACCCCCAAGGTGTCGGCGATCTGGCGGTTGGTCAGCCCCTCCACCAGCAGCCGGGCCACTTCCAGCTCACGCGGCGAGAGCCGGTTGCCGTAGCCGGGACGCCCCCGCCCGCGCGTCACCGCGAACCCCTTGCCGGCGAGGAACCGGAGGATCCGGTCGGCGTCGCGGGAGGCGCCGAGTTCCGACAGCGCCCGCGCGATGTCCGACAGCGCGGGGAGCGCCGTCTCGTCCCGGCCCTCGGCGAGCAGGCAGCGGGCGGAGCGTTCCCTGGCGAGCAGAGCGTCGTACGGCCGCGGCAGCGCCTCCCAGGCGGTGGCCGCACGGGCGAACAGCGCGGCGGCGTCCGTGCGGCGGCCATCGGCCTCCGCCAGGATCGCGCGGCACAGGACGAGGGACGCCTGGGCCGCCGGTGCGTCCCTGTCGCCCAGGGCACCGTCGAGAGCGTTCACCACCTCCGCGGCGGCTCCGAGCCGGCCGGCGGCGGCCAGGGCGGCGGTGCGCACGGGGGCGAACTCGACGGCACGGGACCACGGGCCGCCGCCGACGGCGGTCTCGGCGAGCTGGTCGGTCAGCCGGAGCGCCTCGTCGACGTCGCCGTCGCGCAGGCACAACTGGGCCAGTGCCGCCACGGCCTCGATGCGCTGCTGGTCGTCGCGTCCGGCGAACGCCAGCCGCTCCTCGGCCACCTCCCGGTCTCCGCAGGCGGCCTGGAGCAACCCGGCCACGAGCGCCGCCTCGCACCGGTCTTTCAGCCGTACGCCGCTGTCGTCGTCGAGCAGGCGCGCCGTCTGCTCGGCGAGTCCCGACCAGGCACCGGTGAACCAGTCCAGGTGGGCCTGGGAGGAGGCGATGCTGTCGAGGTAGTCCAGGAGCTGGTGGCGCTCGGCGAGGGCGCGGGCCTTGGCGAGTCGTGCCCTGGCCTCCTCGTACCGTCCCCACCGCGTCGCCTCCTCGCCGACGTTCGTGTGACCGATCGCGACGATGGACGCCGCCCGCGGCTCCGGGACGTCGTCCGGGATCTCCCGGGCCGCCGCCCATCCGGCCTCCTCACCCAGCATGAGCAGCGCGAACGCGCGTTCCACCGACAGGTGCAGCCGGTCGAGGGACGCCATCGACCGCGCCGGCGGCGGCGCCTCCTCCAGCCACCGCAGGTGCTCCCGGACCGGCCGCGCGTTCCCCAGGGGCAGGGCCAGCAGCACACGGGCGCGTGCCTGCTCCGCGGAGCCCGGCGGCAGATGGGCGATCGCGGTGAGGATCTCGCCGCGGCCCGCCTCGATCTCGCCCGCCACCATGAGGACCCGGCCGATCTGGAAGCGGACGGACGCCTGCTCCACCGGCGTGAGGACCTGGCCGGCGAGAGCCGAACGCAGCGATGCGATGACCGCCGAGTACGGGTCGGAGCCGGACAGCGCCTGGAACTGGATCTTCGTCACCAGACGTACCAGTACCCCGGCGGGCAGCGGGACGGTGGCGACCAGGCTGTGGATCAGCAGCGCCGAGGTGGCCACGTCCCCGGACTGGAGGCAGAGGTCGGCCGCCTCCTCGGTGTACCGGCACGCGGCCTCGGCGTCGCCGGCCAGCCGGAAGTGCCGCGCCAGCTGCGCCACCGGGGGCACCGGCCACCGCTGGAGGGTCCGGCCCGCCCGCAGGTGCATGGCACGCCGGTCCCCGGCCGGGATGGCGTCGTACACGGCGTAACACGCCAGCGGATGCCGGAACGACCACTGCCCGGACTTGTCCTCGCGCAGCAGGCCGCTGCCGAGCGCTTCGGCCGACTGTCCCGCGAACCGCTCCTGCGGCAGGCCGGTGACCGCGAGCAGCGTCGCGTGGTCGGCCGGACCGGAGAGCACTGCCGCCGCGTACAGGACGGTGCGGGTGTCGGGGCCGAGCCGCTGGACGCGCTCCAGCATGGCGTCGCGGATCGTCGGCGGGACCTCGATGCGGTCCAGCCGACGCCGCGCCCAACCGCCGTCGCGGCGGATCAGATCGGCGCGGTCGTGCATCAGCCGCACCGATTCCTCCACCGCCAGGGGTACGCCCGCGGTGCGTGCGTGCAGGAAGGCCGCGAACTCGTTCGAGACGTGCCCGCCGGCCAGCATCGACGAGATGAACGAGGCGGTCTCACCGACATCCAGCGGCCCCGGCGTCAGCCTGACCGGACGAGCGTCGGAGGGCAGCCGGGAGGACAGCCGCAACAGCGGGGAACCCGACGGCACTTCGTCGCGTCGGAAGGTCAGCACCACACTGACCGGCTGCGGCCGGCGGGAGACGAGGAACAGCAGGAATTCGAGAGTCGCCTCATCGGCCCAGTGGACGTCCTCCAGCGCGAGGACCGCGACGTCGAGCCGGCCGAGGACCTCGACGAAGGCCCGGAACAGCCGGTGCCGGGCGGCGGTGGCGTCCTCCAGCGCCTCCGGTGCCGCAGGCAGGTCGTCGGCCCACTCGGGGAACAACGGCCTCAGCGCGCCCGCCAGCCCGCTCAGCCGCAGCGCGGCAACGTTGTCGACGCCGTCCCGCACCGCGTCCACCACCGCCCCGAGGGTGTACGGCACCCGCAACTCCAGGCAGGCACCGACCAGGGCGTGCCGCCCCCGCTCCGCCTGGGACGCCAGGAACTCGCGCAGCAGCCGGGTCTTGCCGATGCCCGCCTCACCCTCGATCAGCACGACCGCGGGGACACGTCCGAGCGCCGACGCAAGTGTGCCGAGCTCATCCTCCCGGCCGACGAACTGCGGCGCGGACAGCGCCGGGAGCCGACCACCGCCGTTGCCATGGACCCCTCCGAGCACCGCGAAGTCTCCCCTCAGCCGACCCCCGTCACACCCAGCGCCGGCCTCGTCCGCGGAGAACACGTCAGGGGCGGCACCGCGGCTCCCGTCGGGACGGTGAGGACAAGGACGGCTGCAAGACTGTAAACCACTCCGCCGGATCCGGACCGGATCATTCGGTGCCGTCCGCCGTGACACCACGATCGTGGCAGGTGTGTGTGAGCCGGTGCCTTCCTCAAGGTCATGCGGACGCTGCGGGCCGGCGGGAAGGAGGTGCCGTTGGTGCCGCTGGGGAGGGGCAGGCCCGGTGTCGCGGACGCCCGACGCGCATCGCGCCCGCGTCGGCGTCCGCTGCCCGGGAGAGGTGGCCGGGACGGACTCCGCCCCGGCCTGGGTTCGCTGCCGCGCCGGGTTCAGGCGGGCTTGAGTCCGGGGGCGCCGGCTTCCGTGACGAAGGAGGCCGCGGTCGTGACGGGTGCGCCCGGCCTGGTGACGTACGGGACGGTCTTGAAGTCGGCGCGGGCCGCTTCCTGTCCGAGCGTGACCGTCACGTAGCCGCGCCGTCCGTTGTAGAACTTCATGTGCGGGTTGGCCGCGAGGTAGGTGGCCCAGTTGCCGGGCCGGTCCGCGCCGTCGCGCCCGCTGGTGATCGACGTGGTGACGATCTCCGTGCCCACGGTCCGGGAACCGGGGTCGCCGAAGTCGCGCTTGATGTCGAACGCGTAGTGCACGTGCACGTCGCCGGTGAGGACCATGAGGTTCTCCACGCCGGCGGCTTCGGCCCCCGCCAGGATCCGCTCGCGGGAGGCCGGGTAGCCGTCCCAGGAGTCCATGGAGACCTTGGACGGCGTAGCCGTGGTGTTGTACCGCTGGGAGAAGGTGACCTGCTGCGGTACGACGTTCCACAGCGCCCGCGAGGCACGCCAGCCGTCGATCAGCCACCGCTCCTGCGTGGCACCGGTGAGCGTGCGCGCCGGGTCCTCGGACTCGGGGCCGGGGTACTGCCAGCCGTCGCCGTAGGCCTGGTCCGAGCGGTACTGGCGGGTGTCCAGGACGTCGAACTGGGCGAGCCGGCCCCAGTGCAGGCGGCGGTAGAGCCGCATGTCGGAGCCGGTGGGCAGCTGCGGGCGGCGCAGCGGCTGGTTCTCCCAGTAGGCGCGGTAGGCGGAGGCGCGGCGCAGCAGGAACTCCTCGGAGGAGCCGCCGTCCTCCGGGGTGTCGTCGGCGTAGTTGTTCTCCGTCTCGTGGTCGTCCCAGGTGACGACGAAGGGGTGCGCGGCGTGCGCGGCCATCAGGTCCGGGTCGGACTTGAACAGGGCGTAGCGCAGCCGGTAGTCCTCCAGCGTCACCGTCTCGTGGTTGTAGTGGGCCGGGAGGGTCCGGTCGGTGTAGTTGCGGTCGTTGCCGGTGGCGTTCACGGCGTACTCGTACAGGTAGTCGCCCAGGTGGAAGACGACGTCCACGTCGTCCTCGGCGAGGTGGCGGTAGGCGGTGTAGTAGCCGTCGGCGTAGGCCTGGCAGGACACGGCGCCCAGGGTGAGCGCGGCGGGGCGGGTGCCGGGCAGGGGGGCGGTGCGGGTGCGGCCGGTGGGGCTCAGCCAGGCGCCGGCCCGGAAGCGGTAGAAGAAGACGCGGTCCGCCGGCAGGTGGGGCACCTCGACGTGGACGGTGTGGCTGAACTCGGGGTGGGCGGGGGCGGTGCCGCGCCTGACGATCCGGCGGAAGTCCGCGTCGTGGGCCAGCTCCCAGTGCACGGTGACGCGCTGCGCGGGCAGTCCGCCGTCGGGCTGGTACGGCTGCGGGGCCAGCCGGGTCCACAGCAGGACCGAGCCGGGCAGCGGGTCGCCGGAGGCCACGCCCAGCGTGAAGGGGTCGTCGGTGATCCTCCGGGCGTCGAGCTCGGCGGCGGCGGCCGTGCCGGCGGCGGGCAGGTTCACGGCGAAGGCGAGCGCGGCGGCGGCGCCGGTCATGGTGAGCAAGCGGCGCCGGCCCAGGTGCCGGGCGGCGGCGCGCAGTTCGGGGGCGTGCTGGGACGGGCGGGCTGCGGGTGTCATCCGGTCTCTCCCCTGTCGCGGTGAATGCAGGGGGCAGTTGACCCCGCCGCGACTACCGCGACGGGGCAGGAGCTTGGCAGACTCATGACGTTCACATGGCGGAAGGATGAGTTCCGGAACCGGGCGTGACATCGGACCGTCCCACCTGAAGCACGCCCGGCTCCACGAGCCCGGCCACGTTCAGGGCCGCTGCCCCGCCGCGGTCAACGAGCTGCACCGGTCGACGCCGAACCACCTGACGGCGAGGACCCGTACGCGGCCACTTCCACACGTGTCGACGCACGGGGGACCGGGCGCCGCGCATCGCCTTGAGGACCGCAACTTGCCCACGTCGGCGAGGAAGGCGCCGCCGAGGGCGGCCGTCACGACCCGACACGCTCTCGCGACTTCACGACCACGGGACATCCGTTCCCCGTTCCACAGCGGGAAGCCGATCCCTGGATTCGCCAACCGGTCTCGCGGGTAACGATCCAGCGTCGGTGGGCCGAAACCAGAGGCCACGTGTCTCTCCAAGAGGAACTAGGTGGTGTCGTGGCGGGTGCGGAGCAGGGGTACAGCGAACTACGCGTCATTTCCACCCTGGACGACACGAGCTGGGTCGTCTATCGATGGGTCCTCGACCGGGGACGCGCCGAAATCGACGCGATTCCCGAGCAGCTGGGACTGAGTCTTCCCCGCTTCAACGAATGTCTGGAACGGCTCCTGCGACTACGGCTGCTGCACACGGACGGCAAAGGAAGGGTCGTCGCGGGCAGACCGGATGCCGTGGCGGCGAACATCGTCGGCCCGCTGGAGAAGCAGATCGTGGAGTTCCGCGACGAGGCGGACCGGCTGAACGACGATTTCCGCAGGCTGATGTCCATGTACCAGCAGCACCGCAAGCGCCGCATGGGGCGCGGGAGCGACACCATCGGCGTGATTCCGGAGGGCGTCGGAATCAACCTGCTGATGAGCGAGATCGCCGAGGGCAGCGTACGGGAAGTACTGCTGATGCACTCCGGGACGGACGGCTTCGGCGGTCTGCTCGACCAGCTGCTCGCGGAAACCGCGTCCTTGTCCAGGCGCGGCGTGCGCGTGCGGGCGGTGTGCGCGGCCGAAGTGCTGGACGACGACTGGGCGATGCGGCACGGCGCATCGACCGCCGCCCGTGCCGGAGCGCTGGTGCGCGTCGTCCCCCAGGTGGCGGGCCCCCTGATCCTCCTCGACGAGCACGCCGCGTTCATTCCGGCCACGGGGGACCGGGCGGGCAGCGCGGTCGTGGTCCGGCAGACCACGGTGCTGGACATGCTCCGGGGCGCCTTCGAACAGCACTGGTCGGAGGCGGTGCCGCTGACCGAGCAGGCCGAGCCCGACGTCGAGGCGCTGACCGGTGACGAGGTCAAGTGCCGCATCCTTCACCTGCTGGTCCAGGGCGCGCACGACGGTGTGATCGCCCGCCGGCTGGGGATATCGGTGCGGACGTGTCGCAGGCACATCGCCGAGCTGGTCGAACAGGTCGGTGCGGAGAGCCGCCTGCAAGCGGGATTCCTGATGGCCGACCGCGATTGAGCCCGGTGGTCCGGCCGGATGATGCCGGAGGTGCGCGACGCACGAGGCTCCCGTGCCGTTGGGGGAGGTCTTCGACGTCTCAACCCCACGGGCGCAGGAGCCACGTTGGTTCCGTATGCGCCGCACTCGACGTGCCGCACGCCTTGGTCCCATGGACCGTCAAGCTCGTCGTCACCCGCGAGGACGATCGCCGCTGCGGGTCCGCATGGGCGCCGGTCCGTGGGTGACGACGCCGCTCGGACGCCCACCGGGCCGCGCGCTCACGCCGGCCCCGCCCACCGTCAACCGCGCTCTGTCCGCGGCCCGGACCGATGCGCCTCTTCGTGTCAGCCGTTCAGGTGTAAGACCCGCGCCGGCGTTATACCGAAGTGGACTCGGAAGGCGCGAATGAAGTGGCTGCTGTCGGCGAAATGCCAGCGCTGGGCGACCTCGGACACGCTGACTTCGCCGTGGCCGGAGAGGAGGGCTTCCCGCGCCTGCTCCAAGCGTCGACGACGTACGTACCCCATGATCGACTCCCCGGTTCCGGTGAAGGACCGGTGCAGTGTGCGGACCGATACGTTCAGTTCCTGAGCGATCACGGTGGGGCTGAGATCCTCTTCTCGCAGGCGTTCCTCGGCCATTCGCATAGCGGCAGCCCGCAGGGACCGACGGTCGCTTCCGACAGGCGCTTGTGACGGCGGTGCGTCCCCTCGGCCGCCTGTCGCTGCCGAAGTGGCGGCTGCGCCACGGACGCCGTTCTCGTTCGAATACCGCAACTCTTTGACCCTTCGCATCATGGAGACCGTCCTCAAGACTTCGGGGATTTCTCGGGCGGCCTGTCAGAAAGTCGCCCTCCGACGCCCGGCCGGAACGGCGTGACACGAGGTCGCGTATTCCGGCCGGGAATGAAGTACACGCATCCCCTGATCAAAAGTCCGTGATGTCACCGGCCAGCCTTTCGCTTCGAAGTATGAGAAACTGGATCTTCTTCGGAAGGTCCTGTGCTGTGCCACTGGGGCGGCCACTCAGATCATTGCTTGAACAGCAACGTGTGAAACACCGAGGATCGATGAGATTCGGTCAAGGTGATTTTGCTTGCATTAAGCACGCAAATGAGACGGGGTGGGCGTGTGGTCCGCTTACGCGACTCGGTGCGGGTGTGGTGCCCCGATGCGGGCCGCGTACGCCCAGTCGCGGCTGTCACGCCAGGTCGTGCCCCGGTTCCCGAGCCGTGGGCGGTCGACCACAACGCGCGCGGGGAAGGGCGGAGCTGCCGCACACGTAGAGACAGACCGCTCGGATTGGCAAGATACGTGTGACAAAGGGTTTCTCAAGCCTCACCTCCTCCCGTGGCCGAAACTGACTGAGATCGCCTCCCGCCGGGGCCGGACGCGGGACCGGCGCCGCGTCGAACGGGCGGGCGGTCGGGCCGTGACGGGCACCGGAGGCGAACGGCGGTGCAGGGCGAGGAGTCGGGCCTTCGGGGCCGCCTGGACAGTGGGCGTGGGAGCGGGCCGCTGGGCGGTGTCCGGGGCGCCTGGGACCGGGGCGGCACCGTACGCGCCGAAGGTCTGAAGGGCCTGCTCAAGGCGCTCTACCGGGCCGGGCAGCACCTCACGCAAGGCGTCCGGCAGCCCCTCGACCGCGCCTGGCACGAAGGCCGGCGGTGACCTTCCCGCCCCGGTCGCCGAGGACGGCGCACGCGGCCTTCCCGTCCCGCGGGCGGGCGCGTGGGTAAAAGCGGGCGCACGCGAGGTCGGCGCGCGGCGGCACGCCGGTCAGCCGTCCGGAGTCGCGTTCAGCCACCGGCCTCGTCAGCGGGAACTCGCCCCGCTCCGGCGCCGTCGGCCGGTAGAGCCTGCGTCGTCATCGGTCAGCCGTCCTACGCGGTGGTGCAGCACAGGATGCGGAAGCCCTTCTGCGAGGCGTACCGCTCGGTGGGCCACCCCTGCTCGCCGAGCCAGCGCTGGAGTGAGTCGGCGCCCAGGTGCTTGTGCACCACGAGGTACGCCTTGCCGCCCGGTACCAGCCGATCCAGCCAGTGCCGCAACATGGCGTGGAGCTGCGGTTTGCCGATACGGATGGCCGGATTGGAGACGATGAAGTCGAAGCGCACGTCGTCGGGGACGTGTTCCGGGCGGGCGCAGCGTACCCCGCGCAGGCCGAGCCGCTCGGCGTTCCGGCGGCAGAGCTCCAGCGCGTGGTCGTTGACGTCGACGGCCCAATGCGTCGACTCGGGTGAGGCTCCGGCGACGGCGACGGTGAGCGGGCCGTAGCCGCACCCGATGTCGAGGGACGTCCCCCGCGCAGGCGGCTGGGGCAGGGCGCGGAGCAGGACGGACGTGCCGGGGTCGACGCGCGAGGCCGAGAAGACGCCGGGCGCGGTGAGGAGTTGCACCTCCTCCACGGGCCCGTACGGCAGACGCAGCGGCACGGACGACGTTTTGCCGATGCCCTTGTCGTCGGGAGTTGTGAAGTAGTGAGACATGCGTCGATCATGGCACGCAGAGAAGTTGAGCCGGGTGATCGGACCAAGTCCCCACGGGAATCCGGCTGGGCGGACGGCGCCGCCGATCACTCACGGCCACCCGGCTGCCGGAAGAACGACCGCGTCCCGGCGCCCAGTTGAAGATCACCGATGCCGACGGCACGAGGATCACCTGCTTCGATCCGCCTGCTCGGCTCGGCCGGCCACACGCAAGACGAAGGATCGAGGCTAGAATACGTTGGTCATGCGAACGCAACAGCAACGCACCGCGCAGTCCCTGACGTCCCTGTCACGATGGGCGGTTGGCGATCCGTCAGACGCCGCCGTCTCGGCCGGCGACGGTGTCGTGGCCCTGACCGCCGACGGTCTGTCGGAGGGGGCGCGCCGCGGTGGTGCCGTCGTGCTCGGGCTTCACGAGGCCATGGTCCGTGACGATCTTCCCCGCGCGCCGCTCGTCGACGTTCACCTGCCCACCTACCGGGGCAAGGCGCTCGTCACCGCGCTGAGTTGGCTGGTGGCGCGGCATCTGGTCACCGACGACGGCACGGCGGCCTGGTTCCTGACGAAGCAGCAGGGTGCCGGTTCTTTACCCGCGTTGCTCACGGACCTCGGCTGGCGGGACGTCAGCCGCTCCCGCGCGGGCAAGCTGTACCGGATCGCGGGCCGTCCGCCCGCTGAGGTCACGCCGCCCCAGCCGCGGACCTTCACCGCGCTGATGGACGGCCACGCACTGACGTTCGCCGCCGACTACGGCGTCTTCTCGCCGGGCCACATCGACGAGGGCACGGCTCATCTGCTCGACGTGGCACTGCGGCAGCCCCACGTGTCCACCATCGCCGACGTCGGTGTCGGCTACGGTCCGCTCGCCCTCGGTCTGGTGCGCGCCGGGGTGGCCGATCGGGCCGTGGCCACCGATGTGGACAGCGTGGCACTGTGGTTGGCCGGCCGTAACGCCGAGGCCAACGGCGTGCCGCTGGAGGTGGTGTGCAGCACGGACCCGACGGAGATCGAGGACACTCCGCTGACGGTGTGCAATGTGCCCACGCACATCGACGTGGCCAGGACCACCGCTCTCATGCGCGGGCTGGCACGCCGCGCCGCCGCGGGCCGGCGGCTGCTCGCCGTCGTCCACTCCAGCCTTGAGGAGCGGTATGCGCGGCACCTGGCCGACGTGGGCCTGACCGCGCTGCGCCACCCCGGTAAGAGCCATGTGGTCCTGGAGGCCGGCGGCTGATCGGCGACCCTCCCCGCTTGGCCGTCACCACGGCCGGCGAGGCGACAGCCGCCCCGAAGTACGTCACCGTCGGCCTGCCCACCTCTCGGCTGGGTGGGCGCCGACGGCCGCACCACCCGTATCTCCTGAGCCGAGCGTGTCCTGCGGTGGATACCTGTCACCCGACGTCTCCGGCACGGTCGTCGGAGCTGTTGATCAGAAATTCCCAGCCCCGCTTGCGCAGCAAGTAGCCGGCCTGGAAACGACTTTCCGACCGCAGTCGTTCCATGACCTTCGCGATGTGCCTGCGGCAGGTGCGCACCGAGATGTCCAACCGCCGGGCGATCTCCTCGTCCCGCATGCCCTGGACCAGCAGTCTGACGATGTCCTGTTGCACGCTGTCGGCCAGCTCGCGGACCTCGTGCTGTCTCCCCGCCTCGCCCGCGAAGTCCAGGCCCTGCTCCCAGGACCGGTCGAACACCCGCGCCAGGAAGTCGACCACGGACGCCTCCCGGATGACGACGCTGCCCTGCACACCGTCACCGATGAGCACCGCGACCTGCCGGTCGAACACGACGATCCGGTCGTGCAGTTCGCCGACGGTGCGCACCTCGGCGGCTGCCCGGCGGGCCGCCGAGGTATGAGCTCGGGTGGTGGCATCGCGCCGTGACGAATGCTGGTACATCACCCGGACCCGTACCCCGTCGCACACCTCGGCACGCGGCCTCATCTCGCCCCACAACGCCTGCCGGAGTGCTCTGGGCACGGGATCCTTGCCGGGGTTGGCGACCAGCACCTCGCGCGTACACGACCCGGCGAGGCCGCTCAGCGCGTCGTGGAGGTCGTCGGCGCAGGTGAGCGGTTCGGTGGCGCTGTGGTCGCCCGCGACGAGGTAGATGGACATCAGCCTGTCGAACTCGTCACGCGTCCGGCTGACCTCCAGCCGGTACCGGGTGATGGCGTTCTCCAAAGGCAGCATCGCCTCGGCGAGTGCCGCATCGGGCCGGGCGGCGACGATCGCGCTGCGGTCGGGCAGTTCGCGCAGCAGCCGCCAGTCCACCAGCGTCTCCACGGCGTTCCGCAGCTCGCCGGGGCCGAGGCCGAGGGCGGGGGCCATGGCCGCGTAGTCGACCTCCCCGTTCTCCAGGACCCAGTCGTACACCTGGTAGGCGTGTTCCTCAAGCCGCGGTGGCAGCAACATCGTCGTGTCGGCTTGCGGCGACCGACTGGTGCGCAGGGAGTCGGTCGCCCTTTCCCGACCATTTCCGTCGTACACGAATTCTCTTTCCATGCGGTGGCTTCTCCCTGCGTCGCACGAGCCTGTCACTCGTGAACCTCCCGGTGTCGTCGAGTGACGACATCGTCGAGCGGACGGCCGGGCGTTGTGGGACGAAGGGAGACGGTGCTCTGTACCGGTTGATCGTCCAGCCGGCGCCGGTGTGCGCCGGGGGTCGAGCTCGTGTGCCCGGAACGGTGGCGCATGCCCGGGTCCTCGGGTGTCAGATCGCCGAGGAGCCACGCCGCACCGGCGGGGAGGCCGTGGCGTTCCCGCTCGATCCCGACGGCCACTGGATCGAGATCAAGGACTTCCAGGGCCGGGGGGTCTGCGAGTCGGGAAGTTCCGGGATCAGCTTGTCCAGCAGCGAGGTGGTGGAGTGGCCGTCCACGAAGGGCACGGTGACCACGTGCCCGCCCCAGGCGCGGACCGTCTCGGACTCGGGCAACTCCGTCGCGTGGTAGTCGCCCCCCTTGACGAAGATGTCCGGCCGCAGTGACTGGAGTGCGGCTTCGGGGGTGTCCTCGCCGAAGACCAGCACCGCGTCGACCGAGCGCAGCGAGCGCAGCATCGCGGCCCGGTCGGCCGCGGACAGCACGGGCCGGTCGGGGCCTTTGAGCCGGGCCACCGATTCGTCGTCGTTGATGCAGGCGATCAGGCAGTCGCCCAGCTGGCGCGCCTCTTCGAGCATCGCGGCGTGGCCGCGATGCAGAAGATCGAAGCAGCCGCCGACCGCCACCACCGTACCGCCGGCGGCCCGCACCTGGCGGGCCAGGAGGAGCGCGTCGTCCTCCGCTCCCGAGCGGTTCCGCTCCGGACGATCGCTGACGTACCGGGGGCCCCCGTTCTCGACGTAGGCGGTGGCCGCCTCGGTCGCCGCCGCCACCGCCGCTGCCGGTGTGGCGCCACCGGCCAGCTGAATGGTGGTGGTCGCCGCGAACCGGTCTCCGGCGCCGCAGGCGTCGTGACCTATGACGCGCCGGCTGTTGACCACGAGCGGTGTGTGCGCACCGCGCTGCATCAGGACCGCGCCCCGCATGCCCCGCGTCACCACCACCTGCTCGACCCGCCACTGGTCGAGCAGGTCCCGCGCCGCCGCGATGTCGAGGGTCAGATCGTCCCGGCCGGAAACGCTCTGCCGACCGGTGAGCCCTGCCGCCTCACGGCTGTTGGGGGTGACCAGCCGGACGCCGGGCACGGCCTTCGCGCCCAGCGGATGCGGGTCCCACACGGTCGGTACCCGGCCGGTCGATTCGGCCAGCAGCCGGCGAACCGCGGGCAGCGCGGCCACCCCTCGACCGTAGTCCGACACGAGGATGCCGTCGGCCGTGGCGAGCGCGTCGGCGACGTCCTCCAGGTTGTCCGAGAGGATCTCGCCGGCCGGGCCGGCCTCGTCGAGCATCAGCAGGGTCCGGTCGTGCGTGCGGATGCGGGACTTGACCGGTGTGGGTCCGCTGAGGCCGAGGTCGACGACCCGGACGCCGGCGTCGTCGAACAGCGAGCGGAGCACGGCGCCTGACACGTCCTGCGACAACGCGGTCACCAGCGTCACGTCGACGCCGCCGGTCGCGGAGAGGGCCGCGGCGAGACCGGCGCCGCCCGGCCGCTCGGCGACATCGAGGTCGGCGAGGACCGGGACCGGGGCCTCCGGGGAGAGCCGGCTGACCGAGCCGGTGCTGTCCCGGTCGAGCAGGGTGTCGCCCACCACCACGACCCGCAGACGCTTCGCGGTGCCGGTCCGCCGGGCCGGCAATGCCGCCGTCGGACCGTCCACGGGGGCCGGCAGCGCGGGCGGTTCCGGAACGGCGGGCACCGCCGGCGTGTCCGCCGCCTGCTGTTCGACCAGGCGTTCCTCGACCGCCGCCGCGAGCAGATGCGCCACCACGAGGTGGCACTCCTGGACGTTGGCGGTGGTGGCCGCGTCGATCGTCACCGCGTCATCGGCGAGTTCGGTCAGTGGACTGGGACCGGGGCCGGTGAGGGCCCACGTGGTCACTCCGGCGGCACGGGCCGCTTCGGCGGCGCGCAACAGGTTCGCGCTGCGGCCCGACGTGGACAGCAGCAGGAGGACATCGCCGGGCCGCGCGTGCGCCTCCACCTGGCGCGCGAACACCTGCTCGTAGCCGTAGTCGTTGGCCACCGCCGTCACGGTCGACGAGTCGGCGTGCAGGGCGATCGCCGCGACCCCCCGCCGTTCGCGCTTGTACCGCCCGACGAGTTCGGCGGTGAGGTGCTGGGCCTCGGCCGCCGAACCGCCGTTGCCCGCGACGAGCAGTGTCCGTCCGGCGCTGAGCCGGTCGGCGAGTTCACTGCCCCAGAGCGTGATCCGTTCGACATCGAGACCAGCCAGCGCCTGCGTCAGGCCGTTGAGATGGCGATGACCATCGTCCGTAGAAGCCGGTTTGGCGGCCATGGTTTCTCCCTCGGTGACACACAACATCAGCAGATTGGTCCGGAAGCCGTGCACTGCACCGCTCGCATCATGGTCTTTCGCGGATCGACCATGATCGACGCTGTCGTCACGGGCGCGAGGATCATGGTCGGGTTGCTGTTCGTCGCCCGAGCAGGCGTTTTCCGAACGTAGAGCAAGGAAGGCGGCCTGGCCACCGGCAATAGCATTTGCGAGCCAATTCACCTGAGTCTGGCGCCGGTGTTACAGCAGGAGTGTGGAAAGGCGCCAAAGTCCGAATTGAGAAGTTTTGCACATTCGGGGTGAGGGCGATGCGGAACCTGGCCCTCAAGTTCAATGAATACGTCTCCTCTCCGTGTATGGTTCCTGGTCAAGTGCCCATCGGGCAGCACTGTGAAGTGACATACGAGGCAATCGGCCGCGGTGCTAGCCTCGATTTATAGGGGTTTGATGAGTACTCCTTACATCATTGCGAGAGGCGATCATCCGGCATCGGTCGACATCCTTGTCGTCGGCGGCGGGCTCGCCGGCCTTTATCTGGCGCACCGGATAGCCGCCACCTATCCGGTAGCCGTTCTGGTGATCGAGGCGGGTCCTGATGCCGGACCTGACCACCTTCGTTGGGAGCATGACCAGAAAAAGGCCAACCAACTCTGGCTGGAACCGGAGTCGGACCCCTTTTTCAGCCAGCCGTACCATGCCGCCGGAACGGGTTTCGACGGAATTTCGGGCCTACGCCGCCGGCTCGGCGGCCGGGCCCTCTACTGGGGTGGCGTCACGCTGCCGGTCGAGCCATGGGCGCTGGAGCCGGCCTCCTGGCCGCCCGAGGTCATCGCCGAGCTGACCGATGCCTGGCAGGGCGGTCCGTCGCTCTACGACAGGGTCGTCGCCGACCTGGAGAGGTGGATGGGCGGCCCCCTCACGTCCGAGCGCGAGTTCCAGCTCGGCGACCGCCGGTTCACCGAGGTGCCGCGGGCGGTGCTCGCCGCCGGGAACTCCCCACGCTGGCGGGCGTGGTCCCCCTTGGAGCTGCGGCCCGGCGAGCAGCAGCCCGGTACCGTGTCCGTGCTCTGTGACCACCAGGTGGTCGCCGTGACCAGCGGGCCGGACGGAGCCGTGTCCGGGGTCGTGGCCGAGAACGACGGCCGGCGGACGGTGATCGAGGCACGGAGGGTCGTGCTCGCCGCCGGCACGATCGAGAACAGCCGGCTGGTGCTCCAGGCGGTGACGCCGGCCGATGCCCAGCCGGCCGTGCTGCCGGGCCTGGTCGACAAACTGGCGCAGGGTTTCGTGACGGCTTTCGACCCGGCCGCCGTGCCGGACGCGATCCGTGAACTCGCCGACGCCGGTGGACTCTTCCGCGCCGCGGCTCCCCCGAAGTCGCGCTCCAACCTCATGCTGAGCGCTCACCGGAACGGACACGGCCTCGTGGTCGTGGACTGCTACCTCATGGGCGAGCAGGCGCGCGATCCGGGCGGCCAGGTGTGGTGCGAGCCCGGACCGGAGCTGCCCTGGCGGACAAGCGTGGCCGGCCGTCTCGGCGACGCCGACCGGGAGGTGATCGCAGCCCAGCGGCAGGAGCTGCGGCGGATGTACCAACTGCTCGACGAACAGGCGGGCCTGACCGGGCGTCCGCTCGATTTCGAACCGTTCGGCGCAACCGACCTCGCCGACTGGGTCGCCGCAGGGGATGCCATGGACACGCCGGGCCGGCCGGTGACGTACAGCTTCCCGCTCGGCTCCGAACAGCACGAGGCCGGCACGCTGCCCCTGGGGGGCACGCTCGTGGACGAGAAGGCCCAGGTGCGCGCCGTGCCCGGTCTGTACGTGTGCGGCCCGGCGACGTTCCCGCGCACCGGCGCGGCCAATCCCGCGCTGACCATCCTCGCGCTCGCCGCCCGGCTGGCCGGAGAGTTCACCGAGGTGAGCCGATGAACGCCCGCCCGACCGCCCACCGCAACGCGCTGCTGTTCCTCAACGGCGGGCTGGGCAACGGCATCATCCTCGCTCCGCTGCTGGCCGCGGTGGAACGGACGCTGCCCGGTCTGCGGTACTGGTCGCCCCCGAACGCGCTGCTGGAGGCGGACTGGGTGCGCGAACCGCTCGGCCTGCGCGGCCCGATCGCCACCCTGCCCACCCTCTGGCGGCGGTTCCGCCCCGCCGACCAGCCGGCCATCGTCGAGTTCTGCCAGGAGCACGACGTCACGCTGATCATCAATCTCCGGTACGAGGAAGTGCGGTACGACGGTGACTACCTCGCCTTCCGGGAGTCGGCCGCCGGTCTCGGTATCGAGTGCTGGGACCTGCACGAGCTGAGCGCCGAGGAGAAACTCCAGCCGTTCGGCACGCAGAGCGAGCTCCACCTCCGTCGGCACGGGGTGGCGACCGACGGCGTCACCGCGGCCTGGCTCGGCTCCTCCTGGAGGCCGCGACCCGGGCTGACCGGCATCTGCGTGGGCGCCAGCATCGAGTCCAAGCGCTGGCCGGCGTCCCGGTGGTCCGAGCTGATCGATGACATCGGCCCGGTGGAGGTGTGCTCGGGGCCGCACGAGTCGGAGCGGGCGATCGCCCGGGAACTGGCCGCCCGTCATCCGGACCGGGTCACGCTGTGCCTGCCCGAGACGACGACGGAGTTGCGGGACTGGATCGGCGGCCTGTCCCGTCTGGTGACGAACGACTCGCTGGCGCTGCATCTGGCCGCGGCGCTCGGCTGCCCCACAGTCGGGCTCTACCTCGTCACCGACTCGCGGATCTGGTCACCGGTGGCGGTCCCGGGCCGGTTCCGGGCGGTACAGAGCCAGCCCGCGCGCGAGTGCGAGTTCATGCGCGTGAACGGTACGTGCGCCAACTACTACCAGGGGTGTTTCGACGTGTGCCGGGACGGGGTCACGGCGGCTGACGTGCGCGCAGCGCTCGACCGTCTCGATCCGGCCGACGTGAGCGCGCCCGGTCACTACGGCAGGGGAGAGGCGGCAGCGTCATGAGGAATCGTGCGATCGCGGTCCTGGGCGGACGGTCCGGCAACGCCGGCACCACCTCACTGGCGCTCGCCGAGGCTGTGGGCGCTGAGATCGGGCGGCGCGGGTACGGCATGGTCACCGGCGGGGAAGGCGGTATCGCCGAGGTCGCGCAGCTCGCCTGTGTGGCGGAGGGCGGACAGACGCTCGGTCTGCTCAAGTGGAACCGGCTGGACGACGCGACCCCCGCCACGACCTGGGCGCTGCCCACCTCGATGGACCTGGCCCGCAGCAACATCCTGAACTGGGCCGGGGACGGCGTCATCGCCTTCGAGGGCCGGTACGGGACGCTGGGCGAGATCGCGCTGGCGCTGGACACCGGCCGTCCGCTGATCGTGCTGGGCAGGCAGCCGTTCCTGGACGAGCGCGCGCTCGACGTACCCACGTGCCGGTACTTCCCGGACCCCAAGGTGGAGGAGGCCGCCGCGATCCTCGACACCCTGGAGGAGCTGATCGAGGCGTGCGCGCCGGCGCTGGTGCGGCCCGGAGCGGCACTGTTCGACGACGGCACGGCCGCACAGGGCCCGGTCCGCCTGCGCCGGACGGTTCCCGAGGACCTGGCGCTGTTCCGGCAGGCGTTCGGGGATCCCGAGGTACGCCGGTGGTGGGACCAGTCCGCCCGACCCGAGGACCTGGCCCGCTTCCAGCACGAACGCTGTCTGCAAATCATCGACGACGAGCGGACGGTCGGTTTCATCGAGTACGAGGTCGACGACGATTCCGACACGGTGCGGCCGAAGATCGTGATCGCCACGCCGGAGGACCGCGACCGCGGTCTCGGCACGACGGCGCTGACCGTCTTCGCGTCCGCCGTCTTCGCGGCCGGCCATGCCCGGGTGGCGCTCCTGTCCGACGCCGACAACGACCGCGCCCTGCGGTGCTACGAGAAGGTCGGCTTCCGCACGGTCGGACGGCTGCGTTCCTACCTGCCCGGCCCGGCCGGACGGCATGACGCACTGCTTCTGGACCTGCTGCCCGATGACCTCGCCTCGGCTGAGGAGAAGAAGAATGAGCACTGATCGTGCCGGGGCCGAGTCCGTCCGTACCACTGTCGTGCTGGAGTTCCCGGGCAGCGGGACGTCCGGGCGCGTCCGCGCGATGCGACTGGAGAGCCTGGGCTTCTCGACCCGGTACCTGCTCGACGAGTTCCGGCCGCGGGCGACGGCGATCGAGGAGTACGCCGGGCAACTGTTCGACCGGCTCGCGGACGAGGACGTCGGCACGATCGTGTCCTACTGCGGTGCGACCGCCATCGCCCGGCACCTGGCCGCGCGCTACCGCCGGCCGCCCTTGCTGGTGGCGCTGAACCCGGAGCACACCGTGGCGCGCGGTGTCGCCGACCGGCTGCGGGGCGCCCTGGCCAAGATCGCGCTCCCGGCGGAGACGGCCGCGCGCTACGACGCCGATGCCGACACGGTGCGCGACGTCATCCGCCGGTGGCTGCCGGACCTGGAAGTGGCGATGGCCGAGTCGTACGCCGGCCCACCGCACAACTTCGGCACGGTGGCCGGCCGGCTGGCCGGAATGCAGGCCGACTGGTTCGCCCACCTCACCGCCGCGTGCGATCCGGGCAAGCTGCCGGCCGGCCCGGAGGAACTGCACATGGTGGCCCGCGACCATCCGTGCGAACCCGACTGTGCAGCCAAGCACCTGACGATCGACGTCGACCGGGCGGAGTTCTTCACGGCGTCGCTGACCAGTGACGCACTGGCCGGTGTCCTCAGGTCCTGAGCCGCGACAGACCGGAGGCCGACCTCGGTCGTGCCGACGGCGGGGAACAGACAGACAGTGAGACAGGAGATCCATCATGGTGGTCAACGGGCCGACCCTGGCCGAGTTCACCGCGCTGTGTGCGGAAATCTTCGGCGTGCCCGAGTTGTCCGGGGACACGGACTTCTTCGAGGCCGGAGGTGACTCCATCACCGCGGCGCGACTCGTGGTCGAGGTGGAGGAACGCTGGGGCGTGCAGGTCGACATGAGCGACGTGTTCACCACACCCACCGTCAACATGCTGCATGCCGGGATCCGCGAGGCAGCCCGTGCCGTCTGACCACACGAAGGACAGGACCGTCGTCCTGGTCGACCCGTACTCCTCCGGAGTCGCGCTCGGCCGCACCCTGCGCCGAGCCGGGTTCGCGACCCACGCGGTGCTCACCACGCCACGTCCGGACCCGGCGTACACGCGCACCTTCACGGCGGCCGACCACGCCGGGACGACCGAGGCCGACCTCGGCCTGGCCGAGGTGCTCGACCGTATCGGCCGGATGCACCCGGTCGCCGTGCTGCCCGGGGCGGAGTGCGGAGTCGAATTCGCCGACGCGCTCGCCGCTCGGCTCACCCCCGACTTCGCCAACGACCCGGAGCGCTCCGTGGCCCGCCGGGACAAGGCCGTCATGATGCGGACCCTGAAAGCAGCCGGGATCCCGACCATCCCCACGGTCGCGGTCGACGACTGGCGCGGCTGTGCCGAGGCGGCCGAGGCGGCCGGACTCTCGGTCGAGACCGGCGAACTGGTGGTCAAGCCGGCCCGCAGTTCGCTGTCGGACGGGCTCACTCTCGTGCCCAAGGGCGGCGATCTCACGGCGGCGGTCCGGAACCTGCTGGGCGCGCGGAACCTGCTCGGTGCGGTCAACCAGACCGTCCTGATACAGCGGCGCATGTACGGCACCGAGTACGTGGTGGACACCTTCACCCAGAACGGTCGTCACGATGTCACCAACGTGTGCCGGTACAACAAGGTCTCGGTCGGCAACAGCTTCGCGGTCTACGAGAGCACCGATTTCCTGCCCGCGGACTCACCCGAGAATCCCGCGCTGATCGCCTACGTCCGCCGCGTCCTGGACGCGCTGGGCGTGCGTTTCGGCCCCTGCCACACCGAGGTGCTGCTCACCGACGACGGGCCGGTACTGATGGAGACGGGCGCGCGGTTGTCGGGCGCCGGCCTGGCGGGCGCCACCGAGCTGGCCACCGGCGGCAGCGCGCTCTCGCGTTACGTGCACAGCCTCCGGGGCGGTGCGTCCGACCGGACGGACTACACCCTCCAGCGTCGGGTGCGCGGGGTCTACCTGGTCTTCCGCGAGTCGGGCGTCGTGAGCAACACGGCCGTCCTCGACCGGGTGCAGTCCCTCCCCAGCTGCCGGCACGTCCACCTGCCCCTTCGTGACGGAGATCGCGTCGAGCGATCCACTGGGCTGATGTCCACGATGAACCAGGGCTGGGCGCTGCTGGCACACCGCGACCTGGACCAGGTGGAAGCCGACCACGCCGAGTTCCGCCGGATCCAGCGTGACCTTCGCGTGCGCCCGGACGAGGAGGGCAGCTCGTGAGGCCGGCGATCGAAGTCGCCGCAATCGGCCGCTCGTTCGGCCGTGGCGGCACCGAGGTCACGGTCCTGCGCGACGTGACCTTCACCGTGGCGCCGGGCGAGATCGTGGCCTTGCTGGGCGGCAACGGCGCGGGCAAGACCACCCTCCTGCGGATCCTGTCCACGGTGCTGACGCCCGACCGGGGAACGGCCCGGATCCAGGGGTTCGACGTCGTTTCCCAGGCCCGCCAGGCCCGCGGAGCACTGGGGGTGTCCTTCGGCGGAGACCGTGGCCTGTACGGAAGGCTGAACGCGCGGGACAATCTGCGCTACTTCGGGACGCTGCGCGAACTGGGCGGACGCGGGCTGACCACGCGCATCGCGGAGGTGCTGGAGCAGGTGCACCTGACGGAGGTCGCCGACCGGCGTGTCGAGACCTACTCCAAAGGCATGCGCCAGCGGCTGCACCTGGCGATCGGCCTGCTGGGCCGTCCCTCGGTGCTGATGCTCGACGAACCGACCGTCGGCCTCGACCCGTACGAGGCGCAGAGCCTGCGCGACACCGTGCTGGCACTGCGCGACGAGGGGGTCGCGGTCCTGCTCACCAGCCACTACCTGCTCGACGTCGAACGTCTCGCCCAGCGGGTCGTGCTGTTGCGGGAGGGGACGGTCCAGCACGAGAGCGAACTCGGCGAGTTCATCTCGCTGGCCGATCACGTCGCCACCATCCTGGTCCGCGGGGAGGGACCGCTGCCCGACCTGTCCGCGTCCCCACTCGTCGACATCAGGGTGCGCCACGAGGTGGACAACTGGGAGGCCGCCCTGCGTCTGCGGGAGTGGGACGCGGATGTGTTCACCGAGATCGGCCGGTTGTTCGGCGGTCTCACGGTGCGCGAAGTGCGCGTCGAGGACATGCGGCTGGAGGAGGCGTTCGCCCGTCTGGCCGGCGGGACCGCCGCCGAAGCCCCGGTGATCGGACGATCCGCGTGACGCGCGGCACAGGAACAGTGGCGGCGCTCGCGAGTACGGCTCGCCACCAGATCCTGATCTACGCGACGGCGTGGAAGTTCACCGTGGTCTTCGGCGTCGTGCAACCGGCGGTGCTGCTGCTGGTGAACCTGAACTCGACCACCGATCCGGTGTCGGCCGCGCGGGTGGTGTCGGGCATCGTGCTGATGGCGCTGTGGACCAACACGGTCTGGAGGGGTGCCATCATCCTGCAACTGGAGCGGGTCGAGGGCGTACTGGCGCCGGGGCTCTTCGGGCTCCGGTCCGCGCTGGTCGTACTGATCGGCAAGTCGCTCGGGTCGAGCCTGCTGTCGGCGGCCTCGGTGTTGGCCACGGTCGGCGCGACACTCGCCGTCCTGCGCCAGCCGGTCGACCTCGGCCCGCCGGTATGGGTGGTCGCCGGCCTGGTTGTCGTCCTGCTCTCCGGCACCGCGGTGGGCGTGCTGCTGTCCTGCGTCTTCCTGGTGAGCCGGCACGGTTCGCAGATCTCCGGCGCGTTGATGTACCCGGTGTTCCTCCTCAGTGGTCTGTTGATCCCGCTCAGCCTGTTTCCACGGCCGGTCCGCCTCTTCTCCTGGCTGATCAGTTTCCGCTGGGCCATGGAGTTCTTCGTCTCCTGCGCCCAAGGGGATCCGGACCTGCGTTACTTCGGCCTGACGCTCCTGCTCAGCGCCGGTTACGCCCTCGCGGGGTACCGGGTCTTCGGCTACGTCTCCCGGCGGGCCCGGGTCAACGGCACACTGGATCTGGAGTAGCTGTGGTGAATTACGTGACGGTGGCCCGACTCTCCTACGCCGAGCACCTCGTGGCCTATCCCTGGCGGCTCTCCCTCGTCACGACGTGGCCGCGTGCCGTGCTCCAGTGCCTGTTCTGGGTGCTCATCGGCCAGGTGAGGGGGAACGGCGCGGCGTACGCGTTTCCGGGAGCGGTGGCGTTGAGCATCACTGTGTCCACGATCATCGGGCTGTCCGACGTGTCCACGCTCGACCAGCGGTGGGGCACGTCCTCCCGGGTACGGATGGCCAACGTGTCGATCACGTGCCTGAACGCCGCCCGGAGTGTCCCGTGGGTCGTGGACGCGGTAGTGGTCTACTTGCTGTGCGTGGTGATCGTCGGCCCGTTGACGGGTCTGGGCGCGTCGACGGTGTGGCTTCTGCGGGCCTTCCCGATCTTCCTGCTGATGATTCTGTCCAGCGCCGCGGCAGGCCTGGCCGTGGCCTCGCTGTCCGCCCGACTGGATACCAACGTGCTGCTCGGCAACGCGCTGAGCTGGCTGATGCTGGCGGCCGGCAGTTTTGTCACCGCCGTGGTGCAGCTGCCGGTCCTGGACACCATCGGCGCGGTGCTGCCGATGACGCACGGCGTCGCCGCCGTTCGCGCGCTCGCCGCCGGCACCCCGTACTTCCCGGATGTCGTCCGCGAGGCGGTGGTCGGGGTGGGCTGGGCCGTCCTGGCCGCGGTGGCCTTCAGGGTGCAGGCGATGCGGGCGCGGCGTACCGGCAACGACTTCGCGGTCTGACGCGCGGAACGCGCCACCCGGCCGTCGACGCCGGCCGGTGCACCGAGAACGACAACTGCGGAAGGGAACCTGACTGCGATGGACCTCCGACCAACCGACAGTTCCGTGACCCACGAGACGATCAGAGCCGCGGTTCGCGCGGCGTTGACCGAGTCGACGCACCAGGTCGACCCGGCACAGATCGACGACCGGACCGACTTCTTCGCCATCGGCCTCGACTCCATGGCGGTCGCCTCGATGGTGGCCCGGCTCCAAGAGCGACTGGGCTTCGACATCCCGCTGGCCGCCGTGTTCGAACACTCGAACATAGGCGATCTGGTCGTCTTCCTGGACGATCTGAAGCGTGTCGAGGCACCCCCGCCGCCTCGTCCCGCGGAGCTGGGCGAGTACTTCCTGGCGCCGATGATGACCAACCACCTGGCCCGCCGCATGGGCCCGGACTGGGAGCGGACGCCCGTCCCGACATGGGCCGCCGTGGAGTTGCCGGCCGGGACGATGGACGCCGACGTACTGCGCTCAGCCCTGGACACGCTGGTCCAGCGGCACGAGGCGCTGCGCGTGTCGCTGCACCGGAGCGGGGACGTGATCCTCGCTCGGCTCGACCCGGCGGCCTCCATTCCGCTGGAGGTGGTGGACGCCCCTGACGCCGATGACCGAGAGCTCGACCGCATGGTGCTGCGCCTCAGGGAGCGACTCTTCGACCGCACCAAGGCCCCACTCGCGGCGGTCACCCTGATCCGAAACGCGGATGTCGACCTGCTCTGCATGGTCATCGACCACAGCTTGAGCGACCTGTTGTCGTTGCGCATGCTCCTGTTGGAGATCGGCCGACTCTGTGCGGGCCTGCCCCTGGCGGACCCCGCCGGCCTGACCCTCTCCCAATGGTGCTCGATAGAACGTCAGGTTCTGGCCGATGCGGGGAAGAGCGCCGCCGAGTTCTGGTCCGAGATGCTCGCACCGCATTGGCCGGCGACGGAAACGGCCGCAGGGCTGGGCGCCGCGCCGGACCGGTGGGCCCACCGCGGCTTCGAGGTCGGCGCGGAGTCCCGCCGGCGGCTGCTGGAGCGAGCGGCGGCCGAGGGAGTGACCCCGTTCGCGCTGTTCGCCGGCCACCTTCTGCACGCGGTTCGAACGGTCATGGGCGTCAGCCAGGTGCCGCTCATCGTGCAGTCGCTCAACCGGGACCTGCTCGGCACCTCGGAGCTGGTCGCTTCACCGGTGCGTGAACTGTGGCTGTCCGTGGACGTCGCGGAGCGCGAGACGCCCGAGCAGGCGGCTGCGAGCTTCCAGGAGCGCTTGCTCAGCGGACTGGGCTGGCAGATGACCCCGCCCTCGCTGGTGCTGGGCGGTCGCAGCGCGTGGTTCGACGCCGGTTGGACGCCGTGGATCTACTTCAGCGTGAACCTGTACCAGATGGAGTTGGACTTCCCCTCCGGCAAGGCGCGGTTGCGGTCGATCCCCATGGCCAAGGAGTCCAGCGCCCCACTCGACCTGCGCATCCTCGACCGCGGGGACCGCCTCGTGTTCGAACTCACCACATGGCCGAACTTCCTGACCGAGGAGCAGACCGATGAACTGGCGCGCGTGCTCGCCCGGAGTGCCGCGTTCGGTCCGCCGCCGGACATAGAGGAAGCGGTGGCGGGGGAAGTGGGCAAAGTGGGGGTTCAGCTGTGACCGACGCCATGACGTTCGATCCGCAGATCGCGATCAGCGGGACCGAGTTCCGGGACGAACCGCTCGACACGCTGTTGCGCACCGCCGACGAGGTCGGGGTGACGGCGATCGAGCTCTGGAGCCCGGAAAACCTCCGGACCGAAAGCGGTGGCGACGCGGTGGCCCGCCTGGCGGCCTGGTCCGGACGGGTCGTCGCGGTCTCGGTCGGTGTGGAGAACGCGGAGACCGAGGACGTCCCGGGCAACCGGGCACGGCTGATCGACGCGCTGGAGCTGGCCGACCGGATCGGCGCGCCTTACGTCAACACGTACTTCGGCGCACCGGGTTACCGTGACGACCGGCGCACAGCGGAGGTCCTCGCCCGCAACCTGGAACCCGTGCTGCGGCGGGCGGAATCCCTCGGGGTGACCCTGGTGCTGGAGAACGAGTTCGACGCGTTCGGGCGCGACCGCTACCGGGGCGACCTCACCCGGCGCCCGAACGCCCTGCGCGCCGCGGTGCGCCGGATCGGCAGCCCGCGACTGCGGCTCAACTTCGACGCGGCGAACTTCTACTGCGCGGGCGTCGAGCCCTTTCCGTACGCGTTCGACGTTCTGGCCGAGGACGTGGAGTACCTGCACGTCAAGGACATCCGGTACGCCGACACCACCCGGCCCGAGCCGGACGGACCGTGGGTCCGCTACCACGACTACGACCGGGCCTACGAGACCACCGCGCTGGGCACCGGGGCGGTCAACTGGCCCGGCCTGCTCGCCGGCCTGGCCGCCAACGGCTACTCCGGTCCGCTGACCCTTGAACCGCATGCCCGGCGGGAGCACCGCACGGCCGCCTTCGCCCAGGCTGCGGACTGGCTCCGCATCCAGATCTCGCACCTGCGTCAGCAGAATTCCGCCGGCTGACTCGGCGCCTTCCGGATGGAAAACCGAGAAGTCCTGAACAATTCCCTTTGCTGCTGCGCGACGGGACGGGGGAGAAGTGCCGTCACCGCAGGTCAACGGGTGCTCGCACGCGCCGAAATCAGCTACGGAGAACAGAGAGCCGGCGGGGAGACCATACCTTTCGGAACCAAGCCGGGGATTGCATATAAGCGCCAATCTGAGGCCATTTTCCCGCGTGGATATCGTGTTATGGTTGGCCCGCCAAACCGTGCGGAATTGAATGGAGGCGTTGCGGATGCCTGACGAGATTCTGATCACTGGAACGTCAGGATTTATCGGCCGGCACTGCGCGATCGCCTTTGCCCATGCGGGATGGCGGGTGACCGCGCTGGACATCAGACCGGCGCCGGAAGAGGTGGCGCTGTGCGCCCGGGTGCTGCGCACCGACCTGGCTGATCGGCGAGTGCTGGAGGAGATCCGCTCCGGCCGGTTCGCCGCGGTCGTCAACCAGGCCGGCATCAGCAGCACCGTCGAACAGGACCGGGACCTGCTGCAACGCGTCAACGTCGACGCTCCCGTCGCGCTGGCCGCGGCCTGCGCGTCATCCGGCACGCGGTTCGTCTACGCCTCCTCGCACAGCGTCTACGGCACCTTCCCCCGAGGGACACTGATCGCCGAGGACGCCGGCGCCGACCGGTGTTCCGGTCCGCTCAACCCCTACGCCGAGTCCAAGCTCCGGCTCGACCAGGAGATGGCGCGGGCGTCGGAGCACCTGAACTGGGTCGGGCTGCGGTACACGAACGTCTTCGGCAGCGGCGAGGAGCAGAAGGGCGAGATGGCCTCCATCCTCTCCCAACTGCTGCGCCAGGCCGCCGCCGACGTGCCCGTCAGGCTGTTCGCCGACTCCCTTACCGCCAGTCGCGACTACGTTCCGGTCGAGGTGGTGGCGCGTACCTGCCTCGCGTTGATCGACACCCCGGTCCCCTCCGGGGTGTACAACCTCGGATCCGGCGCACCGGTCAGCTTCGCGACCCTGCTGGAATGGTCCGCCTCGTTCGTCCAGGCACCGCTCGCTGTCCAGCTGGTGGCCAATCCGCTGTCCGACCGGTACCAGTACTGGACCGGGGCCGACCTGACGAAACTGCGGTCGGTACTGCCCACACTGGAGCACCTCGACCAGGACCGGATACGCCGGGACGCCAGGGAGCTGTTCGACGAGTTCCGGGGCGGCAAGCCGTGACCGTGCCGCGGACACCGCCGAGTTGACGTCGCAGCGGTACCGGTGACGACTGCGGTGCCATGGAACCGCGCGAGGTGTGCGCCGAGCGCGGCGCGGCACCGACGCATCCGGCCCGGCTCTGTCGGCTCCCCGACGAGTCCGGCGGATTTCCCCGAGCCGGCCGACGAGCCCGCTCACCCTGTGCGACTACCCGATGGGCAGACGTCAAAATGACCACTGACAACAGCTACCCGCGACGGAATCCCACCGCACTGCTCAGTTCGGTGTCCTCCGACTCCCACACGTGGAACCTCGTCTACCTGGAACTGGTGCTCGCCGAGGCCGGCTACGACGTCCACAACCTCGGTCCCTGTGTCCCGGACGAGTTGCTGATCGAGAACGGCCGGCGCCACCGACCGGACCTGATCGTGATCAGCTCGGTGAACGGCCACGGTGCCAGTGACGGAACGCGCCTCATCCAGCGGATTCGCGCCGATGCCGCCCTCGCCGGGACCCCGGTGGTCATCGGCGGGAAGCTCGGAACCGACGGGACGGCCGGTGCGGTCGAGCGGGAACGGCTCCTCCTCTCCGCCGGCTTCGCCGCGGTCTTCGAAGACGCCGCCGACCTCTCTCCGTTCCTGGCCTTCGCCGCCGGCGTTCACAGGGCCGTCAGCACGGCAACAGGAAGGATTCCCGATGAGCACACCGAACGATATGTCACCGTTCGGATGTGACTTCGGTGAGTTCGTCAGGCGTGCCCATGCCCAGGGGCGACTGGTCGTCCAGCCCCGGATGGGTTTCGGCGATCCCGCCCTCATGCGAGAGGGGCTGACGGCAGTCGCCCGACTGCCTGCCGCGACGGCTGGGACGATCACCCTGGACAGTTACACCAGGGTCGGTGACTACCGGTCGATCGAGGCCGCACTGGCGAACGGCGAGCGGCTGAACGGATATCCGATCGTCAGTCTCCATCCCGAGGTGACCCTGGGCGTCACGCTGGGACTGGCCGGCGCGGATTTCCAGATCCAGGTCAGACACGGCAGTCCCGACCCGCTCGACATCGTCCGAGCGATGTCACGAGTCGAGCTCTACGCGACGGAGGGCGGCCCACTGTCCTACTGCCTTCCGTACGGCCGGCTTCCCGTACGGCGTGCCGTCGACAACTGGCGCCGTTGCTGCGAGGAGCTCGCCGCACTGCGCCGGCCCGGTGCCGAGCCACACCTGGAAACGTTCGGCGGCTGCCTGCTGGGCCAGTTGTGCCCGCCGTCCCTGCTGGTCGCCGTCAGCGTGCTGGAAGCCCTGTTCTTCCGCCAGCACGGACTGCGCAGCGTGTCGTTGAGCTACGCGCAACAGACCAACCACCAACAGGATCTCCAGGCGCTGGCGGCATTGCGGACACTCGCCAGGAGACACCTGTCCGACGTGGACTGGCACGTCGTGCTCTACACCTACATGGGACTGTTCCCGGCCACGCGGTCAGGGGCGATGCGGCTGGCCGAACAGTCCGTCCGACTGGCGGCGCAGGGCGGTGTCGAGCGGCTCATCGTGAAGACGGCCGCCGAGGCACACCGTATCCCCACCATCGCGGACAACACCCAGGCGCTGCGCGCCGCGGCCGACTGGTTCGACGAGGCGGGCCGGTTCGCCGACGGGCCGGGGCCGATGGGCGGCGGCGACCACAGCGACGGCGGCGGCGAGGGCGGCGGCGACGGCAGCGACAACGAGGTGCTGCACGAAGCATGTGCCCTGATCGAAGCGGTCCTTGAGCTGTCGGACGACGTCGGCCACGCGCTCGTCGAGGCGATGCGAGGAGGACTGCTCGACGTGCCGTACTGCCTGCACCCGGACAACGCCGGGAACTCCCGGTCGTTCATCGACGCGCGGGGAAGGCTCGCCTGGTCGCGGGCCGGTGCCATGCCGGTCCGTCCCCAGCCAGACCACGACTCGCCGATGTCCTCGACCCAGCTCCTGGCCGCGCTCTCCTACGTCGCGGACCGTTCCGTCGCAGCGAGCCCGTACTCCACCGCCTCCTGCCGAGAAGGATGACCATGAGCCAGACAGCTTCGGAACGCCACCGGAACGCCCCTTTGCGCCCGAGCGTCGCATCCGCTCTCGTGCGGCGGGTCCGCGAGGTCGCGGCGGAGCGGCGGGAGGCCCGCGCGGTCTCCGGTGCGAACACCTCGATGACCTACGGTGAACTCGACGACCGGTTGATGGTCTGGAGCGACGATCTCCGCCGCCACGGCGGCCGGCCGGGCACCGTGGTCGCACTGGGCGTGGTCGACCCCGCCTACCTGGCTCCCGCCTACCTGGCCGCCCGGGCCGCCGGTCTGGTTCCGCTGATGATGGACCCCCACCAGCCGGCGGAACGGCGCGACCAGGTGCTGCGCGCCGCCCGGCCGGCGCTCACGATGCGCGTTCAGGACACGCCCGAGTACCTGCCCACCGAGTTCGACCCGCGGACCCTGCCGGAGGCCGCAGGCTACGTCGGCTTCACCTCCGGCACCCAGGGACCGCCCAAAGGCATCGTCTCCCAGGAAGCAGGCGTACTGCACTTCCTGGAGTGGGAGCGTCAACTGCTGGGCCTGGAACCGGGCCAGCGGGTGGCGATGATCAGTCCACCGACGTTCGAGGTCATCTTCCGCGAACTGGGACTGGCACTGTGCGGTGGCGGTGAGCTGGTCGTCGCCCCGGCGGTGACACGGGTGGACCCGGCCGCCGTGGTGCCGTGGCTGGCCGACCATGACGTCGACGTGGTGCACGTGGTGCCCAGTCTCGCGGCCCGGTGGGCGGCAGCGGCCCGGCACCGGCGGGCGGACCGGCTTCGGTGGACGCTGTTCGCCGGCGAACCCCTGCACTCCCACCACGTCGAGGTGTGGCGGGCAGTGGCACCGCATGCGAGGGTGATCAACCTTTACGGTCCCTCGGAGACGACCCTGGCGAAGTTCTGGTACGCCGTGCCCCCGAATCCGACGCCCGGTCCGCAACCGGCCGGACGACCGCTGCCCCAGACCCGGTTGCGGCAGCTGCCACTGCGCAGCGCGGACGAGCCCGGCGGTGGCGCGTCGTTCCAAGTGGCCATCGAGACACCGTACGGCTCCCTGGGCTATCTCGACGGCACGGCCACGGAGGCCGACCACGCCGCACTGCGCCGCACCGCCGGCCTGACCACCTTCACCAGCCAGGACATCGGTGAGCTCGACGAGCGCGGAAACCTCGTCATCAAGGGCCGGATGGACTCACAGGTCAAACGGCGAGGAGTCTTCGTCGATCTGGCGGCGATCGAACAGGCCGCGATCGCCCAGCCCTCGGTCCGCCTGGCCTGCTGTTTCCAGTTGGCCCCGGACGCTGGCGGAACCGTGGTCCTCGCCCTGGAAACCGACGGTGAGCTGCCGCTGGCGGAGCTGCGCCAGCACCTCCGGCGCCAGCTGGGGCCCCAGTCGCCCGACGAGTTCCGGCTGGTCGAACGCATCCCGCTCAATCCGAACGGCAAGATCGACCGACGGGAACTGCTTGGCCGGCTCACCGGGAGCGGCCGGCAAGAAGAGCGAACGGCAACCCACTGAGTACGGGGGTCGTGTCCAGGGAAGCGCCGTCGACTCGGGCCGACCACGGCCGGCGTGACCGGTCGTCATGTTCCGCAACGCGGCCATCCGAGAAGGGAATTCCGTGGTAGGAGTGCGTCTCGACCACCTCCGGGTCGATGTCAAGGACATCGACAGGGCCGAACGGTTCTACTCAGAGGCATTGGGACTGCGGCGGATCGTCCGGTATGAGACCGAGAACGGCGTCATCTTGCAGATGGGTCCCGGCGGAGCACCACCCGGAGTCGAGCTGTGGTTCGAGTCCGGGCTGGAGCCCCGCCCGAGTGCGACGGAACATCTGGCGTTCGCCGTCGACGACGTCCACGGCCTGCTGGAACACGTCCGCGCTCTCGGCTACGAGGTGGTGAGGGAACCGTGGCAGATCGGTGACGAGACCGTCGCCTTCGTCCGCGATCCCGACGGGCATCTCGTGGAGCTCAACGATTTCGCCGGCCGGTGACTCGACGCACCGCAGCTCACATCCGCATCCACCACAGAGGGAGCCGGGACGAGCCGGCCGGCCACGCTGCCGTATCCCCTCAGCCGTCACGTTGAGAGAACCCCGACAGAACGGAGGGCCACGGTGCCCGGTCCAGGCTGGTACCTGATCGACGATGCCGAGGAGCAGGAGGTCATCGAGGCGCTGCGAGAAGGCCACCTCACCCGCTACCGCTTCGGCGACGAGTCGTCCGTGTCCAAGACGATGCGGTTCGAGCGGGAGATGGCCGCACTGCTCGGCAGCCCGCACGCCCTGGCCGTGAACAGCTGCACATCGGCGCTCGTGGCCGGGCTGACCGGTCTCGGCGTCGGCCCGGGGGACGAGGTGATCGTGCCCGGCTACACCTTCATCGCCTCCATCGCGGCGGTGCTCTTCACCGGCGCCCGGCCGGTGCTGGCCGAGATCGACGAGAGCCTGACGCTGGCTCCGGACGACGTCGCGGCGAAGCTCACCCCACACACCAAGGCGATCATGCCGGTGCACATGATCGGCGGACCCGCCGACCTGGACCGGCTGCTCGCGGTCGCGGACGGCATACCCCTGCTGGAGGACTGCGCTCAGGCGTGCGGCGGTTCGTACCGCGGCCGGCGGCTGGGCACCATCGGCGTGGCGGGCGCCTTCTCGTTCAACACCGGCAAGACGATGACCACGGGCGACGGTGGTCTGCTGGTCACCGAGTCGCCCGAGGTGTACCGGCAGGCGTTCGCCTTCCACGACCACGGGTTCGCGCCGGACCGGGCGGGCCTGGTCGAGGAGGGCCCGCGGATGGGGATCAACCTGCGGATGCACGAGCTGGCCGCCGCCCTGGGCCTGGCCCAGGTGCGCAAGCTCGACCGCGCACTGGAGCACTGCCGCCGCCTGGCGGCCGTGGTCCGCGAGGGACTGGACGGTGTGCCGGGCGTCGGCCACCGCGTCATCCACGACGAGGGCTGGTGCGGTACGGCGCACGTCCTGATCTTCGAGGATCCGGTACGAGCGGCGGCGTTCGCGCGCGAACTGGGCGGGTCCACCCTGGACGCCTCGACCAAGCACAACTACGCCCGCGCGGGCCAGTTGCACGCCGAGTTCGCCCGGACCGACGCGAACGGCGAGCGACGGATACGGAACGCCGCCCCCGGCGACCTGCCGCGCACCGACGACCTGCTGTCCCGGTCGGTCGCACTCAGCGTGGGCGTGGTGGACGGCTATCTGGGCACCCTGGGCGAGGTCACCGTGCTCGACACCCCGCAGGAGGCCGCGGCGAAGACCGCGAAAGTGCGCGAGGTACTGCTGCGCACCGCCATCGGATGACCGGAGGCGGTGTCGTCCCGGCCACCGCGGACGACACCGCCTCCGGTCATCCGATGGGCGGGCCGGGCGGTGCCACCGCGCGATCAAGGTCATCCCGCACCACCCCTCGTGAGGAGAACCGTGCTCATCGTCTTCGACCTGATGGACACCCTGTTGACCGACCCGTTCCGGCGCGCTCACGAGGCCGCGTGCGGGTTGACGTTCGCCGAGTTCGAGGCGGTGCGTCCGGACGGCGTGTACCACCGGCTGGAACGGGGCGAGATCACCGAGGCCGACTACTGGCGCAGTCTCGTCGACAGCGGCCTGGACTGGGACGTCGAGGAGTTCCACCGGGTGCGCCGCGAGGGCTACGCCTGGATCGACGGCATGCGCGACCTGGTGTCCGACTGCACCGCCGCCCACACGGTCGTGATCGGGTCGAACTACGCGGACTGGATCGACGAGGTGGTACGGGACCACCTGCACGGCTTGGACGTGGACGTGTTCGCCTCGTGCCGGCTGGGCGTGCGCAAGCCGTCGCCCCGGTTCTTCGAACTGCTGGCGGACGCCACGAACACGCCACTGCGGAACGTGCTGCTGGTGGACGACAAACAGGTCAACACCGACGCGCTGGCGGCGCTGGGCGGCACCGGTGTCCGTTTCACCGACGCGGTGGACACCCGCGAGGCGCTCCGGAAGGCGGGCGTGGCCGGTATCTGAGCGCTTCGAGGGCATCGCGTGCACCCCGACCTCCGCGGGCGAGGCCGTCGGACAGAACCCTGGCCGCCGCGGAGGTCTGCGGCACGGACCTCATCGACTTCCGGGGGCGGGCGGACCGGCCGGGCACGCTGCCGGACACCTCGCTCGTGGTGGTCGACCCGGCGTTCCACCGCGGCGCCCACAGCCGGTGCGCGGCCGGCCGGACCGGCTACTGCGAGCGCCTGCTGGGAGACACCTCTGTCCCGGGAGGTCCGGCGCGTTCCGGGACTTGGCGGCGGGACGCGCCGCCAAGCCCGTCATCGGGACGCTAGCTGAAGTGCTTCAGCTCGATCCGGTGGCCGTCGGGATCGGCGACGAACGCCATCGTCTCCCCTTCGATGGAGAACGGCTCACGCACCACCTTGTAGCCGAGACGGCGGACCCGCTCGACCCAGGCGGGCACGTCGTCGGCCAGGAACGCCACGTGCTCGGTGGCGCTGGCGACCGGTGTGAGATCGCGCAGCATGGTGAGTTCGACGCCGGGCAGCCGGCCGCCCGGCGCCATCATCTGGATGACGCCGTCCGGCAGGTCGTAGCGGAACACCCGCTCGAAGCCCAAGGCGTCGCGGTAGAACGCCTCGGCCGCGTCCATGTCCTGTACGTCGAGGCGGACGCTGTCGAAACGCAGGTCGGTCACTGTGTCTCCCTCCCAGGGAACGGATGGGGGTCCGGGGTACGGATCGGGGGGCGATCCCGCCGGGTCGCCCCCCGATGGTTCTTCGTGCGCCGCGTCAGCCGACCCGGAAATCCACGACCCGGTGCTCCCACAACAGCAGCAGCGTGTCCAGGGTCTCCTCGTCGGCGGGCAGTCCACGGGCCGCCGCCGACGTCGGTTCCGTCGCGGCTGCCTGGAGGAGGCCGAACACCGGCTCCGACACGGAGACGGGCTTCGCCCCCTGGGTACGGAACGACACGATGCGTTCGACCGAGCCGTCGGCCGTCGCCACCTCGCGCAGCCGGGTCGCCGGGTGGAGCACCACATCCGCGGTGTGGAGCACGGCGCGGAACCCGGGCT
This sequence comes from Streptomyces canarius, assembly GCF_014650735.1. Lineage (NCBI taxonomy): Bacteria > Bacillati > Actinomycetota > Actinomycetes > Kitasatosporales > Streptomycetaceae > Streptomyces > Streptomyces canarius. Next base: position 70,775 of record NZ_BMVN01000014.1, on the reverse strand, counting down.
TGCGCCGGACCGCGTGGCCGGGCACGACGGCCAGGTCGAGCGTCGTGGTCACCAGGCACCGCAGCACATCGCCCACCGACTGCACGATCGGCTCGGCGAAGTTGTTGAACGACGTGTTCAGCAGCACCGGCACGTCCGTGGCCGCGCGGAAACCGTCGATCAGCTCCCACATCACCGGGTTGGTGTCCCGGTGCACGGTCTGCACGCGTGCGCTGCCGTCCACGTGGGTGACGGCGGGCAGCTTCTCCCGCCATTCGGGGCGGACATCCACGACGCAGCCCATGAAGTCCAGGCGCGCCTTGGTGGCGGTGAGGTCGAACACCTCGTGCGCGGACTCGGCGAGGACCGCGGGGGCGAAGGGCCGGAACCCCTCCCTCTTCTTGATCATCGCGTTGACCCGGTCGCGGCTGCCGGCGTCGCGGGGATCGGCCAGGATGCTGCGGTGGCCGAGGGCCCGTGGCCCGAATTCGGACCGCCCGTGCGCCCAGCCCACGACCTGGCCGGCCGCGACCGCCGACGCCGCGTACCGCGCCTCCTCACCCGGCGCGATCTCCTCCACGTCCACGAAGGCGCTCCACCCGGCCAGTTCGGCCCGTACCACGTCCCGGTCGCCCAGGTCGGGCCCGAGGAAGGCGTTGACGAGCCCCTTGCCCCGGCGACCGCCGGTGACCTCCGCCTGCCGGTGCTGCGCCGCACCCGCCGACGCGCCCGCGTCGTGCGAGGCCGGATGGACGAAGACCTCGTCGAACAGGCCCCATTGCAGGACGCGGCCATTGGCCGTCGAGTTGTGGGTCACGCCACCGGACAGACACAGCCGGGTGGCCCCCGTCTGCCGCGCCCAGTGGCTCAGCAGATGGTGCTCCACCTCCTCCAGCGTCGCCTGGAGGGCCGCCGCCAGGTCGGAGTCCTGCTGCCGGATCGGCTCACCGCGCCTGCGTGGCTTGAACCCGGCGTGCAGCAGATGCTTCACCACGGCGCCGCTGTCCATGGTGTACCCGCCGCCGTCCGACAGTTCGTAGTGCGGGCGGAAACAGTCGCGGTACACCGACGGGTCACCGTAGGGCGCGAGTCCCATGACCTTGTACTCGTCGAAGCGGCGGAAGCCGAGGAAGGGCAGCAGGGCCAGGTACAGATGGCCCAGCGAGTGCCGGTCGGGATAACTGTGCAGCAGCTTCAGGCCGCCGTCGGTGCACTCGAACACCGAGACGGCCTCGGCCTCGCCGTTGCCGTCGATGACCACCGCGAGAGCGCTGTCGAACCCCGAGTCGGCGAAGGAACCGAACGCGTGGGCGCGGTGGTGCTTGGTGAAGTGGATCTCACCTTGCTGGAACTCCCGTCCCAGCGCCTCGGTGAGACGTGTCGTCAGCAGCTCCCGCGCGGACAGCACGGGCGCATCGGGGACCTTCAGGTACTCCAGGCCGACCTCCAGGTCGGCGTAGTCCTCCCCGAAGAAGAACGCGACGTCGTCGACGTCCTCCGCGCGCACGCCGGCCAGCTCCAGACAGGCCTTCGCCGCCGAGGCGGGGAACAGGTTGGAGTGCTTGAGCCGGTTGAGACGCTCCTCCTCGACCGCGGCGACCACCGTCCCGTCCACGACCAGGGCCGCGGCGGAATCGTGGAACAGGTACTCCGGCACGTCGGGCATGAAGGTCCCGGCCAGGTCGGAGAAACTGCCCGTGATACCCAGTGTGATCATGTACTGACTCCTCGTGTCACGCGGCTGTCCAGCGCAGTGCAGTGGCCTTGCCCTCGTCGACCCGGTAGGCGGAGCGCCCGTCGACCACGACCTGCGCACCCGCACCCAGCCGAACGGTCCACGCGTACGGCTCCCCGTCCGCGGCGGGCCACCACGCCTGGCCGCCGTGGGCGATGGACACGGTGGCATCGCTGGTCGTGGTCAGCACGACCAGCGAACGGACCGGTCCCAGGGCGTGTGCCGGGTCCGGCTTCTCCACGGACTGCCACGTGTCCCGTGCGGCTGCCTGCTCACCGGGCTCGCGATCCGCGCCCAGCACGGGGCCGACGACGTCCAGCTCGCCGTCGGCGTACGCCCATCCCCGCAGCAGCACGGCGCGGGCGGCCAGATCGGCCGACTCGAACCTCACCTGCGCGCCGTGCGCCGTCGATCGCGTCTCGTCCACGTTCACGCTCCCGTCTCATGGGGCACCGCCGGCAGCACGTCGAAGCCGTCGTACCAGGCCCTGGTCTTGCCCGCGTCGAGCAGGCGGGGATTGAACCACTCCCACTGAGCGCCACCCGGCTCGGTGACCTCCTTGTGGAACCGGTGGAAGCCCTCCTTCTGCCGCCTGGCCTCCCGGAACGACTGGCCGAACGCGCACTTGGCGCAGATGGCCATCTCGGTGTTGCGGGAGCGGAACTCGCGCGCCTCCGGCTTCGCCCAGATCTCCTCCAGCGTCTCGTGCTGAAGATTGCCGAGCACCTTCTCGCCGTTGTAGTCGTGGCAGCACGGGACGACCCGCCCGTCCCACAGGATGGCCACGGAGTTCCACGGCCGGGTGCACGGTTCGGTGTAACCGGCCGACGTGTGCTCGCCCAGCTCGGCCACGAGCTCGTCGCCGAAGTCCCAGCGCTCAAGCCGGATGACCACACCGCGGTCGACACCCAGTTCCTCGCAGTAGGCGAGGAACTGCTCGGCCTCCTCGTTGTTGGCGTGCATGTTGATCATCTGGAGGGTGAGGTTGGTGTCGTATCCGCCCTCGTCGCGCAACCGCACCAGCTCGCGCAGATTGCGGTCGGCGAGGTCGAACCGGGCCGCCCGGCCGCGGATGGACTTGTAGACGTCCGGGTCCAGGGAGTCCAGCGACAGCACCATGTTCGCGAGGCCCGCCTTGAGGACCGCCTCGGCCCGCTTGGGCAGCAGACTCGGCGGGTTGCACGACAGGCCGGTGTGCACGCCGTGGCTCAGCGCGATGGCGATGGCCTCGCCGATGCCCCTGTGCAGCAGGGACTCCCCGAAGTGGTGCAGTGCGCAGAACTTCGTGTCACCGCTGACCTGGCGCATGATCGAGTCGAACAGCTCCAGCGACATGTCGCCGAGGCCGCGGTCCATCTCGAAGGTGCGCGGGCACATCTTGCAGGTGTACGGGCAGCGGTTGGTCAGCTCGATCTGCTCGATCTTGGGCAGCCGGCCCGCCTGCCGGGACGGACCGCTGTCGAGCCACCGGTTGGCCGCGTCGCGGTCCGCGAAGACCAGTTCCAACTCCTCGGCGACCTCGGGGACGCCGATCGAGGCGGACGGCGAGTCGTAGATCGCCTCCAGCGCCTCCACGGTCGCCCACGTGTCGACGGCCTGCTTCTTGCTGATGTGGTTGGTGAGGACGACGGTGTCGCCGACCTGCCGGTAGCTGAAGAATGGCAGCAGGTACACCTCAGACCTCCGCGACCTTGTCCGCCTTGTCCACCTTGGCCTCCTCCGCGTTCACCGCGTCACCGTGGGACAGCCGCCACCGCAGCTCGTCGACGGTCGTGGGCGGTACGTTGTGCACGTTCAGATACCGCCGGGCGCGCGGACTGAGCCGGGTGAGCACGTCCTCGGGCACGGCGCGGGTGAAGTCCATCTGCGGCCGGTACCAGGGCGCCGTGAACAACGTCTTGATCAGGGCGCGTGGCATGTCCGTGCCGTTGGTGCCGGCACAGTGCCAGATCCGCGCGTCGAACACGACGGCGTCACCGGGTTCGACCTCCAGCGGCACCGACAGCGGTGCCATCACCTCGGGGTCCGGCTCGTCGGCGAGGGTGAGGTGGCTTCCGGGGACGACCCATGTCGCGCCGTTCTCCTCGCGCACCCGGTCGAAGAAGTAGAGGATATTGACACCGGGAATCCTGTTGGGCGGGAAGGACACACCGGTGACGTCCATCAGGTCCGTGTGGTAGTCCCACGGGTAGCGGCCCTGCCCCGGGAACAGGATCAGGGCGTCGAAGCAGTTGAGTATCCCCTGCGGGCCCAGGAACGCGTCGACGACGTCGAGCGCGGACGAGGTCTCCAGCAGGCCGTGGAAGACATCGTCGGCGGCGGCCAGGTTGCGCAGCGCGCCGCGTTGCCGCATCCCGATGAGGCGCTCGACGCCGTAGGTTTCGTCGTCCAGCTCCGACAACCGGTGCAGTGTTTCTCTGATGCGCCGGGTCTCCTCGGGCGAGAGGACGCCCGGAAGCACGGCGTACCCCGTTGTCCGCACTTTGTCGATCACATGGTCGAGGTCGATCGCACTGGCAGGCAATGTGGCCTTCTCCCCTCATGGAACGCACTTCGTCTTCGTGGCGCGACACTGGGATCGAGTCTTCAGCAGCCGGTGGTACCCGTCCACGGTCGGCGATCATCACGATGTTGCACGACCACAAGCTGTCATGGGCTGGGTGTGCGCCAGTACGTGTGAACGAGCGACCGGCGAACCGGTCCGCAGACACGTTTTCCGTTGGACCGGGCTCCGGGACCGGGCCGGCATCGTCATGTGTGGCCGAATCTGCACCTGTCGTACGGACGGGACGCACACCTATAGTTGCGTGATTCGATCTTCCGCCCGGCGTCCATGGCTGTGTGATCCGTGCAGGCGATGACACGCATCAGGTGGCATCACCGGCGACGACACGGGGCAGAAGAAGGAGCAGGAAGGCACCACGGGGTGGCACTCATGGGCCAGGCGCCGGCCACCTGTCCGGGCTTCCTCCACACCGAGAAGGCTTGACATGGCAAACACAGACGCGCGGCTGTGCCGGCCCAGTGCTCACGCCGTGCACCCGCGCCAAGGGGAAACGTACGCAACAGATGCCGAGGAGCGGGGAGGCTGCTGCTCCCCGGCACGGGAAGATCCCTGCATCTGCCGGACGGTCAGGTCCTGGATGGACTCCATAGACCGCTCGGGCGCCCTGGCGGAGGCCCAGTTCAGCGCGCTGGAGGCGTTCATGCTGTTGGTGCGGGCCGAAGCGCCGGATGCCATGCGGCAGGAACGGGCCGAAGAGCTCCGCGAGGCACTCGGAGCAGCGCGTGCGCTCGTCGTCGCGGCCGGCTGCGCGCTGAGCCAATCGATGGACCACCAGCGGGCCGCGGTCCATGGACAACCTCGCAATCCCGCACCGAGTCACGGCTGACCGGCGGCTTCGGACCGGCCGGTGAAGGGGGAGCCCCGCTGGTCGGGGGAGCGGGCGGGGGTGGAGCACGGGCCAATGCTCACGACAGCCTCTGCTACGAACGGCTCCCCGGAGCCGTAGGCCCCCGCGGCGCCCGCGAACCCACGGGCCGTAGGCCCCCGACGGCCACGAGCGCCGCGGGGGCCTACGGCCCGGTGGGATCAGTGGTCCTGCGGTGGCGTCCGGGACCACTCCAGTACGGCCGTCCGGCGCTTGCCGTCGATGACATCGGTTCCCGCCAGGGTCAGGGACCCGGGCTTCAGCTCCTCGACATCGCGTACCTGGTCGGAACCGGCCCAGCCCGTCACGGGGCTGGTGACCTCGATGGTGTGGACGACCTGCCGGCCGGCCAGACGCCAGGTGCCGGCGTAACCCACGGCGTCCATGGCGACGGACGAGGAGGCGGTGCCCGATGTCCTCATCATGGTCACGGCGACGTGGCCGTCGGCGGTGTACATGAGGCGCCCCTTGGGATTCGGGCCGAGCGGTCCTTCCAGCATGCGTCCGTGCTCGTCACGCTCGTAGCAGGCGGAAAGCTCCCACACCCCGACCAAATCGGCTGCGGCCATGTCTGCCATATTTGCCGACCTCCGGCTCTTATCCATCGTGTTGACATCTATCAAATGCGTTACCCGTGACATGGTGCCAGTCAGGACTGACGCGTTGCTGACACAGTGCTGATGTTCAGGGTGTTCGGGGGACCGATTCCCGCCGCGCCGTGGCCGGGTCGTGTTTGAATCCGGCAGGGGGAATTGGGAACGCTGCTTGAGATCGCCGTGCGAGGAATTTCGACCGAGGTTCACTGCGCAGGAGGTGGGTGTGGTGTTCGATCCGGAACCCGATGGAGTGACCGGACAGGACCGCACGGAGTCCGGGTTCGGCTCTCCGCGGCTGTCCTGTGCGGCGGCGGGCGTAGCGCCCGTGCCGGGCTGGGAGGCCGAACCGATGCAGGGGGCGCTGACCTCGTACGCCCAGATGCTGCGTCAGATTCTCGACCTTCAACTGCCCGACCGAAGCGCCATCACGGACCGGCCGTGAGTTCGCGGCCGGTTCCGCAGAAGTGTGACGAGAGGTTATGGACACTGTGAAGCCAATGTCCGTTCAGGGATCCGGCGCTGCCCAGAACCAGGCCGGTGACCCGCAACAGGCGGAACTCGTACGGCGACTGCTGCTGGAGAAGTACGAGCCGATCGCTCTGGTCGGCGCCGGCGTGCGCCTTCCCGGCGGGAGCAATTCACTCGACGAGCTGACCGAATTCCTGCGCGAGGGTGGCACCGCGACAGTCCCGGTGCCCTCCGACCGCTGGGACAACGAGGAGTTGTCGAAGCTGGGACAGCCGGTACCGCAGGCGGGCGGCTTCCTCGACGCGATCGACCTCTTCGACGCCAGGTTCTTCAACATATCCCCGAAGGGGGCGGCCTGGATCGACCCCCAGCAGCGCCTCCTCATGGAGACCGCCTGGGAGGCGCTGGAGAGCGCCAACATCGATCCGGCCACCCTGCGGCACGGCAACGGCGGGGTCTACATCGGGGCCAGCAACATCGACTACGCGATGGAGCTGGACGGGATCGCCATGCGGGATCTCGACGGAAGTGTCGCGCCGGGCGTCACCCACGCCGGTCTGTGCGGCCGGTTGTCGTACTTCCTCGGCTGGCGCGGTCCCAGCATCACGATCGACACCGCCTGCTCCGCCTCGCTGGTGGCGCTGCACTACGCGGTGGAGGGGCTGCGCCGACGCGAGTGCGACATCGCGCTGTGCGGCGGCGTCAACGTGATACACCACCCGCGTACCAACGTCCTCTTCGCCGATCTGGAGGCGCTGTCCCCGGACGGGCGCTGCAAGACGTTCGACGACAGCGCCGACGGCTACGGCCGTGCCGAGGGATGCGGCGTCCTGGTGCTCAAGCGCATGTCGGACGCCAAACGGGACGGGGACCGGGTGCTCGCGCTGATCCGCGGTACCGCTGTGGGCCAGGACGGCGAGAGCGCCGGCCTCTACGTCCCCAACGGCAGCGCGCAGGAGCACGTGATGCGCAGGGCCCTGGCCGCGGCGGCACTCGAACCCGGTCACATCCAGTTCGTCGAGGCGCACGGAACCGGGACCCCGCTGGGCGACCCGATCGAACTGGGAGCGATCAGCGAGGTGTTCCGCGACTCGCACACTCCGACGGCTCCCGTCGTGGTCAGCTCCCACAAGGCCAACATCGGGCACATGGAGCCGGCCGCCGGGGTCGGGGGCGTGCTCAAGACCGTCGCCCAGCTCCGCGACGGCAGCTATTTCCCCCAGGCCAACTTCGACACCCCGTCGTCGCGGATCCCGTGGACGGCCTACCCGGTCGACGTTCCGACGAGCAACCGCCCCTGGCAGGCCGGCACCCGGCGCGCCCTCGTGAACTCCTTCGGCTTCACCGGCACCATCGCCGCGGCCGTCGTGGAGCAGGCGCCCCCCTCCGCCGAGCCGGGCCCGCGACCGGGCGACGGCGACCGCCACGTCTTCACCCTCTCGGCCAAGAGCGCGGCCTCGCTCCGACACCAGCTCGACCGGTACCAGAAGCTGCTGGACCAGCGCCCCGACCTCGATGTCGGCGACATCTGTTACACGGCGAACGTCGGCAGGGCGCACTTCGCCCACCGCGTCAGCGGCGTGGTGCGCGACCGCGAGGACCTCACCGCCCTGCTCGCCGACCGGCTCGTGCGGCTGAGCGGTGAGCAGGGGGACGCCGGCGACATCAGCAGGAAGGTGGCCTTCCTCTTCGCCGGGCAGGGAGCCCAGTACGCCGGGATGGGGGCCGGCCTGTACCGGCGGTACGCGCGCTTCCGCGAACAGGTCGACGAGATCGACGCGCTGTTCGAGCCGTACCTGGGGCAATCGCTCAAGGCGATCATGCTGGGAGACGACGGGGACCCGCAGGAGATCAACCGAACGCGCTGGGCGCAGCCCACGCTGTTCATGCTGGAATACGCGCTGGCCCAGCTCTGGCTGTCGTGGGGCGTGCGGCCCAGCGTGATGATCGGGCACAGCATCGGCGAAGTCGTGGCCGCCGCCGTCGCCGGGCTGTTCAGCCTGCCCGACGCGGTCCGGCTGGTGGCGGCACGGGCGCGGCTGATGGACTCCGTGTCGGCGCCCGGCGGAATGCTCGCGGTCCGCGTCGCCGCCGACGAGGTCGCCCCGCTCCTCGAAGCCCACCCCGACCTGGCCATCGCTGCCCGCAACGCCCCCACCCAGTGCGTGCTGTCCGGTGCCCGGGCCTCCCTCGACGCGCTGAAGGACGAACTGGTCCGGCGGAAGGTGCACGTCACCGAGCTGTCGGTGTCGCACGCCTTCCACTCCCCCCTCATGGAGGAGATCACCGAGGCCTTCGCGGCGGAACTGGCAGACATCGAGTTCCACGAACCCCAGCTGTCCTTCGTCTCCAACGTCACCGGGGAGATGGCGCGGTGGCGGCAGGTCTCGCGCCCGGAGTACTGGGTACGGCACATCACCGCTCCCGTGGACTTCCTCGGCGGGATGCGGACGGTGGAACGCCGGGGCAACCACGCGTTCATCGAGATCGGCCCCGCCCGCACCCTGACCGCGCTGGCCAAGCGGTCGGCGAAGGCGGCGGAACACCAGGTCTGGCTGCCCAGCCTGCGGAAGGGCGCCGAGGACGACGAGGCGCTGCTGCACGCCGTGGCCGGTCTCTACGAGGTCGGACTGTCCTTCGGCTGGCGCGACTTCCACGGCCCGGCCACGGACCGCCGCAAGGTCGACCTGCCCACCTACGCGTTCGACCGCAGGCGGTACTGGCTCCCGACGGACCGGCACCGGCACCTGGCCGACAGCGAGCCGTCGCCTCAGGCTGTACCGGACGTCCCGGCGCCGCGGACCGCTTCGGTCACCCCGCAGGACCTCGCCGGGCTCACCTCCGAAGAGCGTGAGGCGGCCCTGGTGGTGCTCGTCCGGGAGCACCTGGCGATCACGCTGGGATTCGCCCATGCCACCGAAGTGCCCGCCACGGCCGCCTTCTCCGAGCTCGGCATGGACTCGCTGGCCGCCGTGGAGCTGCGCGACGGTCTGCAATCGGCGCTGAGCATCACCCTGCCGGTGTCGGCGGTCTTCGACCACCCGACGCCCCGGCTGCTCGCGGCGTTCCTCGGCGAGCGGTTCGACGGCGGCGGTGCCGAGAGCTGACCGAAGCCGTCGCTCGCGGCTGTGGCCCGTACCCCGGGGGGGGGTACGGGCCACAGCCGCGAGCGACCGGTGTGGGGACGCGGTCAGCTCTTCGCCGCCGACGCGCGCAGGTGCCGGCCCAGATCGGCGGCGATCGCGGAGGCGTGCTGGTAGATGTAGAAGTGCGATCCCGGGAACCGGGTCAGGCCCACGAACGCGGGACTGAGCGACGACCAGGTCGCCATCGCGTCGCCGGCGAGCAACGGGTCGGAGAGGCCGCAGTAGGCCACCAGGGGGCACCGGACCGGTGCGGCGTCATGGCGGTAGTCGTTGAGGACCTGGAAGTCGGCACGCAGCGCGGGCAGCACCAGCGCGCGCATCTCGGGGTCGTCGAGCACCTCCGGGGGCAGCCCGCCGAACTGTTCGACCTCGCCGGTGAACTCCTCGTCCGACATGTCCGCGATGGGTACGTCGGTGGGATGGTGTGCGACGCCCGCCCAGCCCGAGACGGCGAGCAGAGCAGGGCTCGGACCGCCTTCCGCTTCCATGGCCAGGGTGAGCCGGTAACTCAGCAGCGCCCCCATGCTGTGCCCGAAGAAGGCGAACGGCCGCCCGTCCCAATCGTCTTCCACTTCGTCGTACAGCGCCTCGATGAGCGGGTCGAGGCGGGTGAACGCCGTCTCCGAGCGGCGTTCCTGCCGCCCCGGGAGCTGCGTGGTGCGCACCTCCACGTCGTGGGGGAGGAGTGACGCCCACCGTGCGTACGAGGCGGCGGATCCGCCGGCGTGCGGGAAGAGGTAGAGGCGGACGGTGGCATCGGGCCGCTGCGGGCCTGCGTGGAACCAGCGGCCCGAGGCCCGTCCGTCATCGTGCCCCATGAGGCCTCCGTCGAATTCGTCTGTGCGGGGAACCGGTCCTGACGCGGGCGACATCCGCGAACCGGTGGGAGGTGGAAGCGGCGCCCGGACGAATGTCCGTCCGGGCGCCGCGGTCGCGTCGTTGCGGGAACCGGTCAGTGGGACGGCAGCTCACTGACCACGGTGATGTCACGGGGGACGAGGTCGTGCGGAAGCCGCTCGGCCAGCCAGGAGACGATCTCCTGGGGACGGAGCGCCCTGGCGTTGCCGGTCCGCGCCACCACCGGGCGGGGGTCCTCGGCGTACTCGGGCCGTATGCCCCGCACGGTGTAGCGGCCCGCTCCCCGCAGCAGTTCGACCTCCGAGCCGCTCACCTTGAAGCCGTGCTCGACCAGCATGGACTGCGTCTGGCGAAGGCGTCCCTCGGTCGGGGTACCGACCTCGTCGTGCACCTCCATGACGATCTGCTGGACCAGCGGCCAGTGCCGGTCCTCGATCCCCAGGAGGACGTCCAGCTCGGAACGCTGGACATCGATCTTGAGCAGATCGATACGGGTCACCCCGGTCTCGTCGAGCACCGCGGACAGCGGACGCAGCCGGCAGCGCCGTTCGCTCCGCTCGAAGTCCCGGGTGACGAGGGATTCCACCCGGGCCAGGTGCTCCTCGCGCTCCGTGGAGCCGCTCTCCCGGGCGTTCTGCACGTACTGCTTGACCAGTTCGCTCTCGGTGTCCAGGCTGGCGTAGTCGGAACGGCAGGACATGATGGACAGGTCCGGATAGAAGTTGAACGTGACCTCGCGGTCCCGGTCGGACAGTCCCGCCTCGAACATCCGGGCCCGGACGCCGTAACGTTCCAGGTTGCGTCGCAGCTGCTGGTGGATGTCCGTGACCGGCTCGAAGGCGAACACCTCCGCGGAGGGGCACCGGGCTCCGACGAACAGGGCGAACGCCCCGATGTTGGCGCCCACGTCGAAGACCACGGCGTCCTGGCGCAGGACGATGCCGCCGTCCAGGTACGACTCGCCCACGAAGATCTCGTCGTGCAGGAACTGCACCTCGTCGGGGTTGTGCATGTCCAGTTCGGCGAGGGGGCCCACGTACGGCGAGGAGGCCGGCGCGTCCCATCCGAGCACCTCGGCCCGTAGGTCACCCGACGCGTCACGGGTGACCCGGGCACGGGCGATGCCGGGAAAGCGCAGGAGCAGGTCATGCACCCGCGTAGTGGCGTCCGTCGAGTCGGTGGTGGTCACATCGCTGTTGTTCGGCACGGCGGCCTTCCTCGGAGAGCGGGGCCGGTCCGGGCGCCGCGAGGCACCCGTCCGGAAGGGGGCGATGGGGGTTTCGGCAGAGCCGGCGGGCTCGGGGCACCGTCATGTCGCGCGCGGCCGGTTCACCGGACGAGCGCGGTCACGGCCTTCTTGTGGACCGTGTTCCGGGTGGGCTCGCCCAGTCCCGGATCCTGTCGCAGGACGGCCATCATGCACTTCGTCAGGTTCTGCGACGGTTCCAGTCCGAAGCCGTCGACGAGCCGGCGGCGCAGGTGGTTGTACGCCTCGATGGCCTCCGCCTGGCGGCCCGTCCGGTACAGACTGATCATGAGCAGCTCCGACAGCTGCTCCCGCCAGGGGTACAGGGACGTCATCCTCTTCAGCTCGCTGATCACCGAGGCGTGACCGCTGATCTCGATGTTCAGCCGTATCCGGGCTTCGATGGCGGACAGCCGCATCTCCTCCAGCTGTGTCGCGGCGCTCTCGCAGATGAGCCCGCCGGACACCCCCTGGAGTGCTGAGCCCTGCCACAGGCCGAGCGCCCGGTCCAGCAGGTCGCGAGCCGCTTCGGGGTGCAGATGAGCCCTCGCCTCGGCCTCCGCGGTCAGACTGGAGAACACATGTGCGTCGACCTGGTCGGGTTCGACGTCGAGCGAGTAACCGTGCGGATGCGTCACCAGGTTGATCCGGGTGAAATCCTCACCGAACTCACTGGCCAGTACCTTGCGGACCCGTGCCACGATGGCCTGGAGCGCGTTGTCCGGAGCGCCGGGGAGTTTGTCCCGCCATAATTCTTCGAAGAACTGGTCCTTCGTGACGACATTCTTCGGGCTGATGAGGAGGAGCGCAAGCAGCGTCCGCTGGCGCGCGCCCTCGACTGGCTTCGTCACGGTTTCGCCGATGGTGCTCAGAGAACCCAGAACGCGAAATTTCACGTATGTCCCTCGAATCGAGTCCATGTACCGCATGCCAGACCAGCCAGGTGGGCACGATCCGGGCTTCGTGAAGCTGTCGTTGCCAGGCGGTCGTCTCCCAGCGCGGGCATCCTGCACGGGCATGCTGCAATACACGCCACACGTGTGTCTATTACCTCCATGGTAGTAGCCGTGACGCCGAGTTCGGAGGGGGGAGCAGTGTGTACCCAGCGCGAAGGACACGTATGCACACGGCTCCGAATCGAGGGGAACTATGGCCGACAGATTTCGTTGTGGCCGAGTCGGACGACCCCGGGGCGACCTCGGACATTGCTCAAATATTACCTAGGGCGGCTCGGTCCCGGTCCCCGCCTCCGGCCCAAGGGGGCGGAGGATGGCCGGTCACCGACTCCCCGTCGGCCGGTCGTCGGCTCAGGCGCTGTGCCGGTGCGCTCCGAAGACCGGTCTTAGAGATACATGTGCAGCGCGCTGCCGTCGTCCCGCATATGTGTCTGCTGACCTCCGGTGATCTCTCCCTGGCGGCACGTCAGGGGCGCGTCATCGTCTCGTCAGGCCCCGCTGGCAGGATATGAACCGTCGGAAGGGAAACCGGCCGACGAACCGCAAGGAGAGGTGCCCGGAGTGGCCTATCGGGGACCGGACCTCTGGTCCGGTCGGGCTCCAGCAGTCCGCGCAGGTTCGAATCCTGCCCTCTCCGCAGAATGCGACGTCCATCCTCCCCACGGAGAGACACGAGCGAAGATGACTGCGGTAACCACAGCCCTCACCCTGGACGACGTGCACCGAGCCATCTCGGCCCACGGAGACAACCCCAGCGCCTTCCTGGCGCTCAACAGCGGCAACTCCTACTTCTCCGTCCCGGGCCTGGACGGAGTGATCGTCTATCGCACCTCCGGCCCCTTCCTCGTCCAGTTCGGGGGCCCGTTCACACCGGCCGACCGCGCGCCCGAACTGCTGCGGAGCTTTGTCGAGTTCGCCGCCGAGCAGGGCCGTGGGGTCGTGTCCGTCCAGGTGCAGCAGAACGAGGTCGGCCTCTACGCCGAAGAGGGGTTCACGGTCAACCAGGTGGGCGCCTCCTACGCCGTCGACCTGGCCCGGTTCACCCTGCGCGGCACCCGGTTCATGCAGCTGCGCAACAAGATCGCCCGTGCGGCCCGGGCGGGGCTGACGGTGGTCGAGGGCACCTTGCGGGAATGGGCCGACGGGGTGGCCGCCGTCGACCGCGCCTGGCTGGGCAGCAAGGGCGAGCACGCCCACGAACTGGAGTTCCTGGTGGGCCAGATGGGCGGCCCGGCACAGGATCACCGCCGGTTGTTCGTGGGGCTCATCGAGGGAGAGGTCGTCGGCTACATCTCCTACTCACCGGCGTACGGCAGCCGGCCGGGCTGGCTGCACGACCTCAGCCGCAGGATGCCGGGCGATGTGCCCGGCATCATGGAGTCGATCAACCAGGCGGCGATCAGCACGTTCACGGCCGAGGGCGCGGAGTGGCTGCACTTCGGTTTCACGCCCTTCACCAGCCTCGTGCCCGAGACGGAGTCCCCGAACGCCAGCGCGGCGTTCGGCTGGTTCGTCCAGTGGCTCTGGGAGTACGGGGACGCGGTCTACCCGGCCCAGAGCCAGCTCGCCTACAAGCAGAAGTGGGCCCCGCACGCCGTACTGCCCGAGTACATCGCCTTCCACGGCCGGGCACAGGCCGGAGGGCTCGTCCACGTGTTCAAGGCGGCGAAGGCCGTCTGACGCGAACACCCCGATCCGCCCGAGCACTGGGGAAGGCACATGACCGAGAGCGACCGGCTGACCGAAGCTCAGTCGAACCTGTGCAACACGTTCTTCGCCCTGGCCGGTGACCCGGACAGCGCCGAGGCCATCGCGGCGGCCGACCGGGCACTGTGGGCGCTCGACGACATCCTCGCCGAGACGGACGGGACACCCTCCCGCACCGGGTGACCCGGGTCCGGGCGCGCACCTCCAGGCACTCCGGCCGACCTGTCCCGCTCGGCCGGGGTCAACGTACGATGACTCCATGACAGCTGAGTCGGCACACAGCACTCAGGATGTTCCGACGGTTGGCGGGCTGCTTCGCAAGAGCCGTCGGAAGTGCGCTATGAGCCAGATGGAGCTCGCGCTGGCGTCCGGGATCTCGCAGAAACACCTGAGCTTCGTGGAGACCGGCCGGGCGCGGCCGAGCCGACGTCTGCTGCTCAGACTGGTCGGCGCGCTGAGCATGCCGGTCGCCGAGGCGGACACGATCCTGCTGGCGGCGGGGTACGCGCCCCTCAGCGGCGAGCCCTCGGCCGGGTCCACCGAGAGGTACACGCTGCTCGGCAACGCCCACCGCGTCCTGAAAGCGCACGAGCCGTTCCCCGGTGTGGCGTTCGACTCCCAGTACAACGTGGTGTTATCCAACAGCACGGCCTCGTTCCTGCTGTCCTATCTGGTGACGCCCGAACTGCTGAACGGCAAGGTGAACCTCGTCCGGGTCGGTCTGCATCCCGACGGGCTGGCGACCAGGATCGTCGACTTCCGCGGGTGGCGCGAGGACAAGCTCCGGTTCATCCGCAACATGGCCGAGGTCTCGAACGACAGGGAACTGGCCTCCCTCTACAACGAGACCTCCTCCTACCATTCGCCCGGCGCCTCTTCCCTCCGCATCACCGGCGCGTACCGGAACGGCCCCGCCCCGGCCAGTCCTCCGTCCCTGTCGCTCCAGGCCTTCGGTTCCCGGCTGAACTTCACGACCGCCATCACGGTATTCGGCGCCGCGTCTTCCGAGCAGAACCGTCTCATGCTGGCCACCTATCATCCGGCCGACTCGAAAACGGCGGAGACGCTCCGCAGCGTTGTCGGACGGCCGGACCGCTGACGCGCCGGCCGATCGGCCAAAGGCAGCCATGGGCCGGAATTCGCTGCTACGCAATTACCTCGCAGGTAATCGACAGTGCACCCGGAATGCTGCCAGCATGGGCCGGGCGCGGGAGCGAAAGAGGCCCCGTCGCGCATTGCCGCCCTGTGCGGTAATCCGAAAATTTCACCAGGAGGAAAGAACGTTGGGTTCCAGCGACGAGTTCGTGACCCGTTACGCCGCTGTGTGGAACGAGACCGATTCCGGGGCGCGCCGGAAGGCCGTCGCCGACTTGTGGGCAGAGGACGGACACTACGCGAACGTGGGCCAGGAGTACCGGGGCCACGAGGCTGTGGCCCAGGCCATCGACGAGGCCTACGAGGACTTCGTCTCCAAGGGATTCTCCTTCACCGTGCACAGCCACCTGAAGAACCACGACGCGATCCGCATCGTCTGGCACATGGTTCCCACGGGTGGCGGTGACGTCGCCGCGGTGGGGACCGAGTTCATCACCGTGGACGCCGCCGGCCGCATCCTGACCAACTACCAGTTCATGGACATCGACCCGGGCCAGTAAGGGCTCGGCGCGCCATACGTCCACCGGTGCCCGGCTGGGATCCCCCAGCCGGGCACCGTCGTGTGCCCGGCCGCCCGGCCGCCCGGCCGCTCGAAGGGATCCTTCCGCCCTCCTCCGGCGAGACCCGCTGACGCGGCCCTGACGACGCTCCCACGCCTGTGCGTCCAAGCCGGGCTCCGCTCTGGACGCACATCCTCACCCATGGCTTGATGGAGCCAGCCCGTGGACTGTCGAATTTCGTTCGGCCCACCGCGGGATGTGTTCCACGACCGGCGTGTTCCACGGAGGAAGCCAGCATGACGCAATGGACACCACATTCTTCCCGGACCACCGTGGAATGGCTTTCGGACCTTCCCCGGTCCGATCGCGCCGAGGCACTTGAGAACATCGTGGAAACGGAGTTCAAAGAGTCGCTCCTCATGGCCGACGAAGACGTCCTCCCCCACGACCAGAGTTTCTTCGACCTGGGTCTCACGTCGCTGAGCATCACCAAACTGAAGCAGCGTCTGGAAGACATCCTGCACGTGGAACTGGACGCCAACCTCCTGTTCAACCAGCCGACGGTGCAGGCGGTGCTGGAGCACATCATGCACGACCGGCTGCCCGACCTCTTCGGAGCACCCGAACCCGTGCCCGCCCAGCAGCCGGCCTCGTCCGCCGCCCCGGCCGACCCGCTTCTACAGGACGTGCTGAAGGACTTGTACGAGAGCTAGCCCCGGCAGACAGCGTTCGCCCCGGCGCGACGCCCCGCGCACCCCTGCCGCACCTGAACTCCCCGGCCTCCGGACGAGCCGGGAACACGCCCCGCCGGTCGGGGAGCGTGAACGCCCCGTCCTGGGAGAGGACATTCACCGTGCACGAACTGCGCACACTGGACGCCATACCCGGCCACCACGCCCGGCACCGGCCCCACCACCCGGCGATCATCGCCGAGGGCGTCACCGTCGGCTACCGGGAGCTGCACGAGGAGAGCAACCGCAGCGCCCGTGCCCTGCTCGGCGCAGGGCTCAGTCGGGGCTCACGAGTCGCCTATCTGGGCAAGGAGTCCCACCACTACTTCGAGATAGCGTTCGCCTGCGCCAAGTCCGGGACGGTCCTCGTCCCGCTCAACTGGCGTCTGACGCCACCGGAGATCGCCCACGTACTGCGCGATTCCCGCACCGAGCTGCTCTTCGCGGAACGCGACTACGCGGACGTCGCCGCGACGCTCAGCGAGGAGCTGGACGGCCTCGCGACCGTGGTCGTCATGGACACCGCCGACGAGCGCGGCGCGGGATTCCTCGCCTGGAAGGCGCCGTGGCCCGCCGAGGACCTGGCCCTGGAGGCCGATCCCGACGACCCGGTGGCCCAGGTGTACACCAGCGGCACCACCGGGGCCCCCAAGGGAGCCGTCATCCCGCACCGGAGCTTCTTCGCACTGGGAGTGTCGCTGCGCCGGGCCGGACTGGACTGGGTGGACTGGTACCCCGAGGACAGGAGCCTGATCAGCCTGTCCGGTCTGCATCTGGCGGGCCTGAACTGGTCCATGCAGGCCTTCTGCGCCGGTGCCACGAACGTGGTGATGCGGGCCTTCGTCGCGCAGGAGGCCGTACGGCTCATCCGGGAGCAGGGCATCACGACCACGTTCGCGGCCCCCGCGATGTTGCAGATGATGCTGGCGGAGCCGGCGGCCGACCGCGCGGCGTTCGCGACGCTGCGCAAGGTGGTCTACGGCGCGTCCCCCATCTCGCAGGACCTGCTGAAGCAGTGTCTGGACGTCATCGGGGCGGACTTCGTGCAGGCCTACTCGGCCACGGAGGCGGGGAACGCGGTGACGCTGCTGCCGCCCGCCGCACACGTGCCGGGCAGCCCGCGGCTGAAGTCGGCCGGCCTGCCCTGCCCGGACGTGGAGCTACGGATCACCGATGCCGAGGGGCGCGAAGTGCCCGTCGGTGACGTGGGCGAGACCTGGGTGCGCTCGCCCGCGGTCATGCTGGGCTACTGGAACAACCCGACGGCCACCGAGGCGGCGCTCGTCGACGGATGGCTCCGTACCGGGGACGCCGGCTATGTCGACGAGGACGGTTACTTCTACCTGTGCGACCGGATCAAGGACGTCGTCATCGTCGCCGGGGCCAACGTCTACCCCGCGGAGGTGGAGGAGGCCCTGCGGGAACACCCCGCGGTGGCCGAGGCGGCCGTGATCGGAGTGCCGGACGAGTCCTGGGGCGAGGCACTGCGCGCCTGCGTCCAACTGCTGCCGGGCCAGCAGGTCAGGGCCCGCGAGCTGATGCTCTCCCTCAAGGGACGGATCGCCGACTACAAGATCCCGACGCAGTACGAGTTCGTCGATGAACTGCCGCGCAACTCGATGGGCAAGATTCTCCGCCGTGATCTGCGCGAGCAATTCTGGCAGGGCAGAGAGAGCCGCGTGCACTGAACATCGGTGTGAATGCGCTGATGAGTGCCTGACGCCCCGCTGATTCCGGCCGTCGGTCGGCACCAGCGAGTCTTCTTTCCCGCACCGAGTCGTGTTTGACTGGGCAACGATTTGCAACCGGTGAGATTCTTCGAGAGCCGGATCGACGTCCTCTTCGGGCGGAATGCTCCGCGCGGTGTGCAGGAAATCCACGCGCGGTACGGATAGTTCGTTTTCACTCGGAAGGGTAGAGCCGGACATGGCTTCCTCGACCGTGCTCCGTCACGGTTCCGTCGCCGGTGGTTGCGACACTTCGACAACAGACATCCCCACGTACCACTCCTTCGTGGGCGGCGAAGATGTGCCCTCGGACTCACACGTGTACACGGTGACCACGGCATCGATCCTCGACGACGTCTTCGAGAGCCTCACTCTCAAGCGCAGACTCGAACGGGGAAAGGCGGACGTCGCGGAAGCGGCCGACTTCGTCGTCGGCCGGTGCGCGGTGGCGGACGACGAGACGGTCGTCCGGGCGACCGAGGCCGCGGCCGGGGCCGCACGGCAGTGGGCCGGTATGCCCCTGAGCACCAGGATGAAACTGGGTGAGGGCATCCGCCGTCGTCTGCACGAGCGTCACGCGGACTTCATCGACCTGCTGACCGCCGAGGGAACCCCCCGGAAGCTCGCCGAGTGGCAGGTGGCGGGGCTGCTGGAGATCTTCAGCGAGGAGACGCTGGGGTGGTGTGCCGAGCAGATGGAGCACCGCTTCGAGCACGGCGGCCGGCAGATGTTCCTGCGCCGGCTGCCGGACGGCGTCGTCGCCGTCAATCCCCCGCAGAACGCCCCGGCCAGCAGTGCCCTGTTCGGGATCCTCCCGCTGCTCTCCGGCAACACCGTCGTGCTCCGGGCGCCGCGCAGCGCGCCGCTCGGTGTCATGTTCGCCATGCGGGAACTGGTGCTGCCGGCGCTCCAGGAGATCGGCGCGCCCGACGGAACGCTCAACGTGTTCTGCGCCCGGCCGGGACCCGTGCTGCAACACTGGCTGAAGAGTCCGCAGATCAACGACATCTTCTTCACCGGTGGCGTGACCCGCGGGCTGGAACTGGAGCAGGAGTGCCTGGCGGTCGGGAAGAAGCCCATTCTCGAACTGGCCGGCAACGACTGCCTCATCGTATGGCGCGATGCCGACCTCGACGCCGCCGCCGAGGCCATCAGCGAGTGCTTCT
Organism: Streptomyces canarius; assembly: GCF_014650735.1. NCBI lineage: Bacteria > Bacillati > Actinomycetota > Actinomycetes > Kitasatosporales > Streptomycetaceae > Streptomyces > Streptomyces canarius. Next base: position 51,374 of record NZ_BMVN01000014.1, on the reverse strand, counting down.
TCGGCTCGGGCCAGATCTGTATGGTCCCCAACCAGGTGCTGGCGCATCCGGCGATCGCGGACGAACTGCTCGCCCGGGTGAAGGCGCTGGCCGAACAGATCCGCCCCGGTCTGCCGGACGACCCGCAGGCCCTGCTGTCACCGGTGCTGCGCAGCGAACGCTTCTTCGACTACGTCCGCGACGCCCTGTCCAAGGGCGCCGGCGTGGTGCACGGCGCCCGGCGGCTGGAGACCGACGGCTCCGCGTCGGACACGGGTCTGTTCCTGGAACCGACGGTGCTGCGCATCGACGGTCTGGACGCGTGCAGGGAGATCGAGGCGGTCCGTGAGGAGACCTTCTTCCCCCTCATTCCCGTCGTGGTGCCCGAGTCCGTTCCGGACGAGCGCCTGCTCGACCTCATGATCGACTACGTCAACAGCAACGCCTACGGACTGCGCAACTCCCTGTGGTCGGCCGATCAGCGGGTGATCGACGAGTACGTCGCGCGCGTCTCCAACGGCGGTCTGCTGAAGATCAACGATTCCCACATCGGGTTCCTTCCCTTCATGCCGACGCATGGTGGCACAGGCAAGACGGGCGGAGCGTTCGGGGAAGCCAACTATCCGATGTTGCGCACCACCCATCTGCAAGGCGTGTCGATCGCCGGTGGCGTGCGGCCCCGTGAGGCGGTGTTCGGCGCCTACGCGGCGCTGACCGGCCCGTGACACGGCCGCCGCGCACCGAAGACCAAGCCGGCGAGAGCCGTCCCAGCGAGTGAGAACCGAGGACCAACATGCGTTTCATGCAAGTCGACTACGACACCTGTGACCGGCTGCTGCCAGGTCTGCGTGCCGAACTGGCGCGCCACGAGCTGTCCGAGCTGGAGACGGAGGGCGGCCCGGCCATCGAGCTGTTCCGCAGCCACGGCGGCTCCAACCTGCTGGTGCCCCGGGACTACGGCGGGCTCGACGCCAGCCCGCTGGAAGCGACGCGGGTGGTGCGCGTGCTCGGCTCGCTCGCGCCGTCCCTGGCCGTGGCCACGGCGATGCACCACTTCTCCATCGGCACCCTCTTCGCCATCGCCGACACCTTCGCCAAGGGCTCCGCCCTGGACGACCTGCTGCTCAAGCGAGTGGCGGAGGAGCGGATCCTCGTCGCGTCCGGTTTCGCCGAAGGACGTACCAGCCAGGGAATCCTCGACCCGACGATGACGGCGACTCCCGTCGAGGGCGGATACCTGCTGAACGGATCGAAGAAGCCGTGCAGCCTGTCGAAGTCCATGGGCCTGCTCACCGCGAGCGTCGGCGTCCCGCAGTCCGACGGCTCCACGGCCATGGGCTTCCTGCTGCTCCCGGCGGACACGCCCGGCATCAGCGTCCACCCCTTCTGGAAGAACTTCGCCCTGGCGGCGGCGGAGAGCAACGAGGTCCGGCTGACCGATGTGTTCGTGACCGACAGCCAGATCCTGCAACCGCCCGCGGAACTCGCGGACGAACTCAGCGAGTTGCAGGAAGTGGGGCTGGTCTGGTTCCAGATGATCGTGTGCGCGGCCTACACCGGCATGGTCAGCACGCTGGCCGGCCGTGTGCTGGAGCGCGGACGCGGCAGCGCCACCGACCGCGCCAACCTGGTGACGCGGGTGGAGTCCGCCGCGGCACTGACCGAGGGCCTCGCCAGGCGCGTCATGGACGAGGACCTCGGCAACGACTGCCTGGCCGTCGCCCTGACGACCCGCTTCACCGTGCAGGACCTGCTCTCGGCCTCGGTCAACGAGGCCGTGGAACTCCTCGGCGGCATGGCCTACGTGTCGTCCGCGGACGTGTCCTACCTGGCCACCGCGGCGCACGCCATCGCCTTCCACCCGCCGTCCCGCACCAGCATGACGGACGGGCTGCTCGACTACTACGCCGGCCGACCGCTGATCGTGGCATGAGCCGAGTCAAGGAGGAAACCATGAGCACGGTGTCCCGCACCGCCGACGACCAGCAGGCGATCATCTCCAGCTACCGCCGCTACCTGAGCAAGGGGCGGGCGTCACTGGGGGAGATGTTCGGCGGAGACGTCGAGGAGTACTCCTCGGGAGCATGGCTGCGTACCGCCACCGGCCGCAAGATCCTCAACTGCGGTGGCTACGGCGTCTTCCTCATGGGCGCCCGGCACCCCCGCGTGATCACCGAGGTCACCCGCCAGCTGAACTCGAACCCCATCGCCACCCGGCTGCTGCTGGAACCCCAGGCGGCGCGGGCAGCCGAGGCGCTGGTGCAGGTGGCGCCCGCCGGCCTCCAGAAGGTGCACTTCGCCTGCGGAGGCGCCGAAGCGGTCGAGGCCGCGATCAAGCTGGGACGCGCGCACGGGAAGCGCCACCTGGTCTCCATGGAGTCCGGGTACCACGGCAAGACCCTCGGTGCGCTCAGCGTCACGGCGAAGGAGACCTTCCAGAACCCCTTCCGGCCGCTGCTGCCCGACGTCTCGCACGTCCCCTACGGCGACGCGGAAGCGCTCGACCGGGTGCTCGCCCAGCACCCGGGTGAAGCCTGCGTCATCGTCGAACCGGTACAGGGCGAGGCCGGCGTCATCATCCCCCCCGACGGCTATCTGCGGGCGGTGGAGGAGGCGTGCCGCCGGCACGGCGCGTTCTTCGTCCTGGACGAGATCCAGACCGGCCTGGGCCGGGTGGGTCACTGGTGGGCAGCGGACCGGGAGGGCGTCGTCCCCGACGTCCTGCTGGTGGGCAAGGGGCTGAGCGGCGGAGTCGTCCCGGTATCGGCGCTGGTGGCGACCCCGGAGGCCTTCGGTCCCTTCGACAAGGACCCCTTCATCCACACCTCCACGTTCTCCTGCCACCCCCTCGCCATGGCCGCCGCGCAAGGCGCCATCGCCGCCATCAAGGAAGACGGCCTCGTCGAGCGAGCCGCTGCCCTCGGCGACCTGCTGATCCCCCAGCTCAGGGACATCGCCGTACGGGAACTGGGCGACCGGGTGCGCGAGGTCAGGGGCCGCGGCCTGCTGATAGGGATCGAGTTCACCGTGCCGGGGCTGGCAGGCGACCTGCTGCTGGAGCTCATCGGTGCCGGCGTGCTCGGCAACCACTCGCTCAACTCCTCGACCGTCATGCGCCTGACCCCGCCCGCCGTCCTCACCGACGCCGACGTCGACTTCCTGCTCGACGCCTTCCGGTACGCGGCGCGGGCCGTCCTGAACTGATCCGAAGGACCGCACCGAACAAGGAGCTAGCCAGACGTGCGCACCATCCACCTGCGGGTCGACATCCCGAGCGTCGACCCGACGACGGCCTTCGACCAGATCTCCGACTTCACCCGATTCCCGAGCCTGGCCAAGGACGTGCATGACGTCGAGACCAAACCCGGGAGTCCGCGCCACAGCGACTGGGAGGTCAACTTCCGGCGCGGCCTGATGCGATGGACCGAACAGGAGACGCTCGACCCCCATGCGTTGTCCATCGAGTTCCACCAGACGGACGGCGACTTCGAGGATTTCCGCGGGCACTGGCAGCTGGCCCGCGTGCCCGAAGGGACCGAGGTGTACTTCGAGGTCACCTATGACTTCGGCATCGAAAGCCTCGTGGGGATCATGGACCCGATCGCCGAGCGCGTGATCAAGCGGGCGATCTTCAGTGTCCTTGAGGGCCTCTTCGGCGGCATCACCATACGCGAGGGCGAGGAGGCCCTCCACGACCTGGACGAAACCGCTCACACGTCGAACCGGCCGCCTACTGGAGGGCGATGATGGACGCGCTCAACCACTTCGACACCAAGACCACCAACCGCCTGCTGCGGGCGGAGTACCTGGTCGGCCTGATCGCGAGCTTCTACCTGCTCTTCACGCACCTGTCCAAGATCGAGTGGTGGGACTTCGCCGCGCTGTTCCTGTACATCGACCTGATCGGCTACATCCCCGGCGCCATCGCGTACCACCGCAGCAGCACCAAGCGCATCCCCAAGCACTACTATGTGCTGTACAACACGATGCACAGCCTGGTCACCCAGTCCGCGGTGGCCCTGCTGTGGTGGCTGCTCGGCGGACCGGTCTGGTCCCTCCTGGCCCTGCCCATCCACCTGTTCGGTGACCGGGCGCTGTTCGGCAACTTCCTCAAGCCCTTCGGCCTGCCCTTCGAACCCGTGCTGCACCCCGGCTTCGACGCCCTGCGCAACGAGGTCACCGCGGACAGCGCCGGGCCCGTCCGCGCGCAGCGCCCCGTGACATCGTGATCACCACGACGAGCACCCGCCCGGACAGCACCTTCCACGACTCGGTGTGGTCGGCCGCCGGCCGGGTCGCCACCGGGGTGTCGGTCCTCACCGCCGGCCGCGGGGACGAGGTGCACGGCAGCACGGCGAGCACGTTCACCTTCATCTCCCGGCAGCCGCCGCTGATCGCGGTGGCCCTGCACCGCGACAGCCACCTGCTCACGGTGATCAGGCAGACGGGCACGTTGGGGGTCAACGTGCTCTCCAGCCACCAGACCGCCGTGGCCCGGCACTTCGCCAGCCGGAAGCGGGGCAGAGGCGTCGAGCAGTTCACCGGGATCCCCTGGCAACCGGACGAGGACGGCGTGCCGCGCCTGGCCGGGACGGTGAGCTGGCTGTGCTGCCGGGCCGAGCAGTACATCGCGGCGGGCGACCACGAGATCGTGCTGGCCGAAGTCCGCTCCGTGTCGCAGGAGCAGACCGCCACCGCCCCCCTCCTGTACTTCGCCGGACGGCTGCACCCCGGTTCCATCCCTACCGAAGAGAGTGAGCACTGATGACGACACAGATTCCTCCGGAAGCGGACTGGGACAAGGCGCCCGGCCTGCTCGAAGGGGCCATGGACCTGGAGCTCACCGCGCAGGACTGCGACCTGCGCTACTGGCTGCAAGCGGTGCCGCAGGGCACCCTGCGCGGCCGGCCGGACGGGCACAGCCCGGACCTGGTGGTGGGTCAGCACATGCTCCAGGGCCCGTTCTTCGAGGCGATCACCAAGGAGTACGCCTTCCGGGCGATCGCGGAGGAGAAGGCCACCCGTGTGCTGTCCTTCCTCGTGGCGAACGCACCCGACATCCCGTCGATGGAGTTCTACACCACGCAGCTGGTGGACGAGTGCCGTCACTCCATGGTCTTCCGCAACCACCTGCTCGCTCTCGGCGTTCCGCGGGAGCGCCTGGCCGAGGCCGTCGAGGAGTTCGCCGACCCCTACCACAGGACGGTGATCGACCCGCTGGAGCGCCGCTGTCTCGAAGTGATGCGCGACGAGCGCGACTTCATCGGCGGAGTGGTCATGATGACGATCATCCTGGAGGGTGCGCTGGCCCCGGCCGCCGAACTGAGCGAGCGCAAGTGGCGGCCCATCGACCCGGCCGCCGCCGAGATCGACAAGGGCGCGGGCATCGACGAGATCCGGCACCTGACGGTGGGTGCCTCCATCGCCCGGCAGTACCTGCTGGAGCACCCCGAGGACCGGGACCGGGTCGTGGCGATGATCCGCCGGGGCATGGAGATGTGGGAGGAACTGCCGACCCACGAGATGGTCTACGAGCGGGAGGTCCACTTCCAGGAGGGCCTGCGCCGGTACCCGGAGCTCGTCGGTGACTACGAGGTCTGGCCCGGTCGCCGGCTGCTCGACACCACGCCCGAGGAGCGGCAGCAGACCGCCGAGGAGTGGTCGGACGACATGAAGGCCAAGCGCCTGCACTACATGGGGCTGGAGGAGGCGCTCGGATGACCGGGCACGGGCTCCGTGGGGGAGTGACCGCCGTGCTGGCGGGACTGGGCACCTGTCTGCCGCCCAAGGTCGTCACCAACGACGATCTCTCGCTCGTTCTGGACACCTCCGACGAATGGATCGTGCGGCGCACCGGCATCCGTCGGCGTCACGTCATCGAACCGGGCTCCTCCACCTCCGTGCTGGCGGCCGAGGCCGGGCGCAGGGCGTTGAAGTCCGCGCAGTGCGACCAGGCCGACGCGGTGGTGCTGGCCACCAGCACACCGGACATGCTGTGCCCGGCGACCGCGCCGGAGGTCGCCGACGCCCTGGGGCTGGCCGGCATTCCGGCCTTCGACGTGGCCGCGGTGTGCGCCGGCTTCGTCTACGCACTGGCCACCGGGGCGGGGCTCATCAGTACCGGCATCGCCGAACGGGTCCTGGTGATCGGGGCCGACACCTTCTCCACCATCCTCGATCCCACGGACCGTACGACGAGAGCGATCTTCGGGGACGGGGCGGGCGCCGTCCTGCTGCGCCAAGGGGAACCCGGGGAACCCGGGGCGCTCGGACCGTTCGACCTGGGCAGCGACGGCAGCCTCTCCCAGCTGATCACCGTCCCGGCCGGAGGGTCCAGGCAGCGGGCGAGCGGCGTCCCGGCCGCCGAACGCGACCACTACTTCACCATGCAGGGCAAGCCGGTGTTCAAGCAGGCCGTCACGCGTATGACCGAGTCGAGCCGGTCGGTGCTCGCGCGAGCGGGGTGGACGGCCGACGACGTCGACCGGGTCGTGGCGCACCAGGCGAACGCCCGGATCCTCGCGGCGCTGGCCGACAGCCTGGGCCTGCCCCCGCACAAGATCGCCAGCAACATCGACCGGGTGGGCAACACCGTCGCCGCCTCGATCCCCCTCGCCCTCGCCGACGCGGACCTGCGCACGGGCGAGAAGGTGCTCCTCACGGCGTTCGGCGGTGGCCTGTCCTGGGGTTCCACGGTCCTGCACTGGCCGGACGTGGTCCCGCAGTGACGCACCGAGCGTCCGACCGCACCTGACATTCCCTTCAGACCAAGGAGGCATTCCCATGGATTCTCAGACCGCTGGAATCGTCGAACTGCTCGTGGAAAGGTTCGGCGTCGAGGCCGACGAGGTCCGCGACGACAGCAGGATGCGCGATCTCGACCTCGACTCGCTCGCCCTCGTCGAGTTCGGCCTCGCCGTGGAGCAGAAGTTCCAGGTGAAGGTGTCCGAGGACGAGATCGGCCCGGACAACACGGTCCAGGACGTGGTCCGTCTGATCGACGCGAAACTGGCGGGGGATCCGCGATGAGTGACCGGCCTGCTGCCGGCGGCCCGGACGTGGCGGTGACCGGAATCGGTCTCGTGACACCCGCGGGCCTGGGCGTGCGGGAGAACTGGCAGCGGGTCACCGCCGGAGAGGCGACCGCCGCCACCGATCCGGCCTTCGCCGGACTGCTCACCGACATCTCGTGCCGGGTACCTGGTTTCGACGCCGCCCGCGAGCTGGGCAAGCGCAAGGCGTGGCGACTCGACCGCTACACGCAACTGGCCCTGGTCGCGGCCAAGGAGGCGCTGGCCGACGCCGGTCTGACCCCCGGCGACTGGGACGGACCGCGGGTGGGCGTCGTCATCGGCAACGCCCTGGGCGGCACCGCCACCTTCGAGGAGCAGGTACGCAACCTGGTCGTGGACGGCGCCCAGACGGTCTCGCCCATGCTGGTCCCGATGGCGGCGGCCAACATGGTCTCGGGTTACGTGGCCATGGAGTTCGGCGCGCTCGGCCCCAACCTCGTCACGGCCACGGCCTGCGCTTCCGGCGCGACAGCGCTCGGCGTCGCCCGCGACCTGCTGCGCTCCGGAGCGTGTGACGTGGTGATCGCGGGCGGTACCGAGTCGAGCCTGTCACCGGCCATCGTCTCGGCGTTCGCCCGGATGGGTGCGCTCTCCCGGCGCAACGACGCGCCCGAGGCCGCCTCCCGGCCCTTCGACGCGGGCAGGGACGGATTCGTCCTCGCGGAGGCCGCGGCCATCCTCGTACTGGAGAGACCGGACCACGCCCGGGCACGCGGTGCGCGCGTCCGTGCGTGCCTCGCCGGGTACGGCGCCTCCGCGGACGCGCACCACGCGACCGCGCCGGACCCCCAGGGCGCCGGCGCCGAGCGGGCGATCCGGGCCGCGCTGGCCGACGCGAGCCTGACGCCGGACGACATCGACCACGTCAACGCCCACGGCACGTCGACGGCGCTCAACGACGTCATCGAAGCCAAGGTGGTGGAGCGGGTCTTCGGACAGCACCCCGCGGTGACCTCGACCAAGGGCGTCACCGGTCACAGCCTGGGAGCGGCCGGGGCGGTCGAGGCCGCCTACACCGTGCTGGCCCTGGAGAACGGCGTCGTTCCGCCCACGGCCAACCTGGACAGCCTCGACCCGGAGGTGTCCGTCGACGTGGTGGCGAAAGCCCCGCGCCACCTGCGGATGAAGGCCGCCCTGAGCAACTCCTTCGCCTTCGGCGGCCAGAACGCGGTACTGGTGTTCACCACACCGTGACCCCGACGCGCCCGCTGCGGGTGCCTCGACGGCGGCAGGCGTACGGCGCCCGGACACCCGAAGCCCGGCGCGCGCCCCGTGGTCCCTCGACCGCGGCCGGCGTGCTCCGGGCTTTCCGGTGCGGCCCACCGCCGCGGTGACCGTGGCGGTGGGCCGCACCGGCCTGGACATCGGGCTCAGGGGACGTGAGGACCCCCCGGTGCGCAGGTGCCGGGACGGACGTACCGCTCGCCGCCCGGCTGGTGCGTCTGCCTGCTCAGCCTCGCGCCCGAGCGCGCTCCGGGTCGTACACGGGCGTGGGCCGTACGGTGGCGTCGGCCCTCGAACCGTCGGAGGCGACCGCGGTCAGGGCGGTACCCGACTTGACGGCGTCACGGTGCACACGGGCGAGCCCCAGTGTCGCGCCGGCGAGCACGGGGGAGGGCACGGCCATCGTCACATGGCCGACGTCCCGTCCGTCCATCTCCAGCCGGGCGCCCTCGGCGGCCTCGGGCGCGGCGTCCACGACGACACTGACGACCCGCCCCTGTGCGGTGCCCTTCTTGGCGAGCAGTGCGTCCCGGCCCTGGAACGGACCCTTGTCGAAGTCGAGCGCCCAGGACATCCGGCACTCGAACGGGGTGACGGTCCGGTCGTACTCCAGCTCACCCATGATCATCCCGGCCTCGGTGCGGCACGTCAGGAGCGCGGCCGCGCCGGCGGCCTTCACCCCGAGGCCGGCTCCCGCGTCGAGGACCGCGTCCCAGAGATCGAGCGCCCGCTCGCGCGGCACCTCGATCTCGTAGCCGAGCTCGGCGGTGAACCCGATCCGGCTGACCAGTGCCGTGATACCCGCGACGGGGACGTCCCGGACGAAGGTGTAGTAGGGGAAGGCGGAGTTGGAGACGTCGATGTGGGTGAGGCGCTGAAGTACGTCCCGGCTGCGCGGCCCCTGAAGGGCCAGCACGGCGAACGCGTCGCGGCGTTCGGTCACGGTGGTCCCCGAGGGCGCGTGCGCCTCCAGCGACTGCTGGCTCGCGGGGTTGCCACCGGTGACGACCACGAGGCCGGGCCCGAGGACGGCGACCGTCACGTCGTCGATCATCATGCCGTCGGCGTCCACGATCACCCCGTAGGCGATACGCCCCGCGTCGAGATCGCGGACACTTCGCGAGAAGACCGCGTCGACGGTGGCGACGGCGTCCTCACCCTCGACGTACCACTTGTAGAGCATCGAGTAGTCCAGGGCGGCGACCGCGGTGCGGATGGCCTCGTACTCCTCGACCGGATCGCTGATGAACAGGGGCACGGCATGGCCGTAGATGTCGATCCACTTCTCGACGCGGTCGGCGAACCGCGGGGAGAACGGGGTGCTGTGCAGTCCTTCGGGGGGCAGTGCCACGGTAACTCCGTTGCAAACAGGTGCAGTTGACGTATCGCCGCGAGTCTATCCACCCGAATAACTCGTGAGTAGGAAAGTCGGCTCTGCGCTCACCGGGAACAGGCGTCTCGTCAGCCCTTCGACAGCGCTTCGTCAGGGGAGGGCGGCACAATGACGGGGAAGTGCCCGCGGCGATCCGGTGCGGGTTGCCCTTCTCGCGTGGCCGGGGAATAGGCCTCCGCATCCGGATCCCGCCCTTTCGCGAAATGGGATCGCAACAGGAGGAGCGGGAATGGAAGAAGACGGGCGGAGTGCGCCTCCGGAGTGGGTCATCGAATTCTTCAGGGAGATAGACACCCTGGAATTTGGCCCCGGATTCGCCTCCTTCACCGACGAAACCGAGATGCACTGCGGTGCCGGACTGGTGCTGGGCGTCGAAGCGATCAAGGCGGCGTTCGCCCAGTTCGCCGGACCGCTCGAAACCAGCCACAAGGTCATCGAGTACTGGGACCACGGCCGCGTCAAGTTCCTCAGGGGAGAAGCTGTCATGTCTATGACAAATCGGCCAGGTGCCGTGGTCACCATGCCGTTCATGCACCTTTACACCATGTCGGACTCCGACGCGACGAAGGTGCGGACCATCAGGGTCACCGCCGGCCCGCTGCAACTGGAGAACTTCGTCGACAACGTGGCCACCGCTCTGGCCGCCGTGTGCTGACCGAGTCCGTGAGCGGGACCCTGCAAGACCTCGGCTACAAGACACCAAGGAGGCAGCGATGTCCGTAGCGTTGATTACAGGGTGCAGCAGTGGCATAGGCCTGCACACCGCGCTGGCGTTCGCTCGGCAGGGGGTGACCGTCTACGCGTCCATGCGCGACACCGGCAGGGCGGACGAACTGCGCAGCGCCGCCCGGGCGGAGAACCTGTCGCTGCACACGCTGGCGCTGGACGTCAGTGACCAGGCCTCCGTCAGCGCCGCGGTGGAGACCGTCGAGAAACACCACGGCGCCGTGGACGTCCTGGTGAACAACGCGGGCGTGTTCCAGACCGGCCCGGTGGAGACGGTGCCGATGGAACTGGCCCAGGAAGTGATGGACACCAACTTCTGGGGCTTATTACGCACCGTGCGCGCGGTTCTGCCAGGGATGCGCGACCGCGGAAGCGGTGTCGTGGTCAACGTGGGGTCCATGGCCGGCCGGCTCCCCGGCACCCCGTACGGAGGGTTCTACGCGGCCAGTAAGCACGCCATGTCCGTGCTGACCGAGTCCCTGGCCTTCGAGACGGCCCCCCTGGGGATCCGGGTGGTCTGCGTGGAGCCGGGCTACACCCGGACCGAGATCATCAACAAACACTGGCAGGAGACGATCGATCCGCACAGCCCCTACGCCACGGACCAGGAATGGAACGAACGTTTTCTGCGTGCGGTCTGCCAGGACGACCTGCTGACGTCGCCCGCCGACGTCGCCGACGTCGTGGTGCGCGCCGCGCTCGATCCGCTCAGCCCCGTCCACGTGCTGGCAGGCGAGAGCTCCGAACGCAACGTCGCCATCGGCCGGAAGTGCGAGACGTTCGAGGACTGGAGGCAGACGGCCCTCACGGTGATGGAATCCGTCGCCGGCCCCCGGCCGCTTCCACGAGAGCGCGCCGCATAGGCGCCGTCACCCCGCGCCGGTGACGAGTTCGCCGGTCGGCTCTACAGTGCCCCCGACCGGGCGGTCAGCATGTTCGGCGCCCGGGACGACACCGAGGTCCGGGTCGCCCCGCACTTCGCATGCGGACCGCCGGCGTACGACCGCCACGACGTGGCCGAGCACGAGCGCGTCGTGGCGGAGCACTGCGCCGGGACGGGCTGGGAGGTGCCCAGGCTGCTGCGCAGGACGGCAGCTGCCGATGACGTCCGGGGCACCTCCCAGGCACTGATCGGTGCCTATGTCCTCGCCGGTGAACTGGCCGCGGCCGACGGCCGGTACACCGAGGCATTCGCGGCCTGCGAGCGGGAGATGCGCGGTTTCGTCGACGGACACCAGCGGATCGGCCGGGGAATGCCCAGCGGCATTTCATCGACGCTCTGAAGCGGGAAACCATCGATGCGACCGTCGCCGCGGCCATACAGGGCCGCACGGACCAACCCGTGTGGTCAAGGAATGCGGGATGGGGCACCCGCGCTCGACGGCACCTGTCGCCGGGAAGCGACGGGGAAATGAGCGGAGAGGGCAGGATTCGAACCTGCGTGGGCCAAAGACCCGACCGGGTGGAAACCCGGACCCCGATAGGCCGCTACGGGGACCTCTCCTTCAAGTGCTCCGGCGGTTGAGCCGCCGTCGCTCTGTCGTTGAAAATACTGCCAGACGCCTCTGACGCTGACCTGACATTCCTCTGACGCCGGCGTTCACGCCCCCGCGAAGGGCCTCACGGGGGCTCGCGAACGCTGGTCAGACGGAGGGGAACCCGGAACTCCCGCGGGCCTTCTGACACGGCCTGCCCCCGGACGGGAGGGAGCCCGTCCCGGGGCGGGAACGCGGGAAGCCGGCGCGCCGGGCCCCTGTCACAGTGAAGCGGCTCGCGACCTGGCCCTGTCCGGTCCGGTGGTCAGGTCCTCGGCCGCTCGGCCGAGCCCCAGGTAGCGATCGGGCCGCACCGCGCGCATGCGCCAGGCCTGGACGAACCCGATGGCCCAAGCCGCTGCCAGGACCCAGGGCAGCGAGGTGACCACACGATTCGCCGTGCCGGTCAGCACACCGAAGTTCCGTACGACGAGGACGCACGCGACGACCAGCCCGACGGACCCCAGCGCCGGAGCGAGGGCGGTGTTCCACCAGTGCCGCGGCCGGCGCCGGAAGTACGCGAGCACGGCGACCGACGTCATGGCTTGGAGGACGATGACGCCCAGCGTGCCCAGGCCCACCATGCTCGTCGACATGTTCGCGTACGGATCGAAGCCGGCCGCGGCATAGACGAGGACGACCGCGGAGCTGATGGCGGTCTGCACCAGGCTCGCCCGGTGCACGGACCCGTGCCGCGGGTGCACCCGGTGCAGCCACCCGGGCAGGATCGCGTCACCGCCCAGGGCGTACATGTACCGGTTCGCCGCATTGTGCAGGGCCAGGCAACCGGCCAGCAGACTGGTGCACAACAGCAGTTGCATGACCGGTGTGGCCACCGAGCCGAGGTAGCTGTCGCCGAGTCCGAAGTACAGGTCCGCCAAGTGGTGCGAGGCCACTTGCTGCACCCGCGACGCTCCCACGGCACCGACGGTCACCCAGCTGGTGAAGGCGTAGAAGGCGGCGACCACCACCACGGCGATGACCGTCGCGCGCGGGACGCTCCGGCCCGGGTTCCTGGCCTCCTCCCCGTACAGTCCCGCTGATTCGAAGCCGATGAAGGAGGCGAAGGCGAACATCACGGACACCCCGATGCCGGTGGTGAGCGTTGCGTGCGGGGTGAAAGACGCCGTAGGCAGGGCGGAGAAGCCGTGCCGGACCAGCACCGCCACGTCCAGGGCGACCAAGAGGGCGATCTCACACACCATGAACACGGCCAGTACCCGCGCGCTCAGTTCGGCGTCCCGGTAGCCCAGGGTGCCGACGAACACCAGAGCTGCCACGGCCCACACCGCCCAGTGCAGACGCAGTCCGTGGGCGGCGGCCACCGCCTGGGTGAAGTAGGCGAAGGCCCCCAGGACACCGACCGCGACGGCGTTGTAGGAGATCACCGCGATGAGGCCCGCCCCGGCCGCGGGACGGCGGCCCAGACCGTGCGCGATCTGACTGTAGAACCCGCCGCTGCCGGTGATCTCCCGGCTGATCGCGGCGTAGCCGGAGGTGAAGCACAGCAGGGTGAGCCCGGCGAAGGCGAACATGGCCGGGACTCCCGGCCCGACGCCCAGGGCGAAGGAGAGGGGCACGGTGAAGACCATGGCGGCCAGGGGGGCAGCCGCGGCGATGACGATGAACACGATCTTCGGTGTGGTGAGCGTGCGCGCGAACGCGCCGCTCCGCGCGTCGGGGGGCGAACTGACCATGAGGGTCTCCTGGGGACGGAAGGGGTAGGGCGGTAGCCGGCAGGCGGCTGTCGGTGGGGATCACGTCAGCGGGGTGTCCCGCGAGTGCCGGTGAAGCCGGCGTTACGGTGCCTGGCGGCCGGGGCGCTCGCGGTCCTGGAGGCACCCGTCGTACGGGGACCTCGTCCTTTGGCCCGAGGGCTCGCGCACCGGCCGCGGTACGACCGGACACCTGTGTGTTCGCCGGCCCTCGACGGCAGGTGCCGGACGCCGACACGTATCGCGGGTGGCATCGCAAGAACGCATTCCGGGTTGACCTCCGGCGCTCGTCGAACGGGACAGCTACCAGACGAAGGGCACAGCAAGAGGGGACAAGGAACGTGGAAAAAGCGGGCGACCACCCGTGTATCGATACGTTCCGTCAGTCTGGCACGTGTGTCTGACGTTCGGCTGATGCGAACGGCGCACGACTGTCGCGCGCGTGACCCGGCGCAGGTCGCGGGGTACAACGACCACGCGACGAGCGCCGCCGTGGCGGCTCACCGTGGCCCGACTCGCCGGGGCGCGCCGGTCCTGCTCCCGGCTGCCTGTCCCCTGGTGTCCGAGGCAGGAGTCCGGGGCACCGGCGATCCGGCGCGCCCTCGCGACAACCGTCCGGGTCCGGCAGGAACCGACGGGCCGCCGTGCGGACACCGCCTGCACACCTGGAACACACCGGCCCCCGGAGCAGGGGCGGGCCCGACGGCACGGGGAGGCAGCCGCCGCGCCGGACACCGGCATCGATGAGGACGGGAGGCACCGCCTATCGAGGCGCCCCTGCCGGCAGCAGAGCCGGACCACCGCGCCACCTGACACGTGTGTCAGTAAGGAACGTGGCTCCGGCCGCACCACAGCCCGGGGACCGCGAAACCGTCAGCGCCGAGGCGTTCACGGCGGCGGGTGGGCGGCGTTGAGTCACCGGCGGACCCGAGCGCCCACCGTGGAAGGCGCGTCACCGCTGTCCGCGCCCAGGCCCGCGAGCAGGCGCAGCCCGTCCTCGGCGGGGCTGCCGGGGGGCGCCGACAGCACGATCAGCTCCATGCCTGATGCGTCCGGCAGCGCGAAGTTCTCCTGGTGCAGTTCCAGCAGTCCGACCAGCGGGTGCCGGTACGCCTTGCGCCCATGGGTGCGGGCCCGCACGTCCGCGCGGGCCCACAGGCGGCGGAAGCGCTCGCTGCCCATCGCCAACTCGCCGACGAGCGAGGCCAGACGGGGGTCGTCGGGGTATTGGCCGGCGGCCAGGCGGAGGTGCCCGACCACGTCGAGGGTGCAGTTCTCCCAGTCCGCGTACAGGCCGCGCTCGGCCTCCTCCAGGAAGATGTGCCGGGCGGTGTTCAGACCCGGCATCGGCCGGCCGTGGAGGAGCCCGGCGAGACGGTTCCCGGCGAGCACGTCCAGGCGGTGGTCCATGAGCAGCGCGGGTGCGTCGGTGACCAGGTCGAGGACGCGCAGCAGTTCGGGCCGCACCCGCCCGCCCGGGGCCTTCGCGCGGCGGCGGCGCTGCCGGGCGAGCCGGTAGAGGTGCTCGCGTTCGGTCTCGTCGAGGCCGAAGACGTGGGCGAGCGCGTCGAGGACCTGCTCGGAGGGCTGGGTCGCACGGCCCTGCTCCAGGCGTACGTAGTAGTCGACGCTGACTCCGGACAGGTGCGCGACCTCTTCGCGGCGCAGCCCTTCGACCCGGCGGCGGCTGTCGGTGGGGATACCGACGGCGGCCGGGTCGACCCGGGAACGCCGGGTCCGCAGAAAGCCCGCGAGATCGTCCATGCCCTCAGTATGGCCTCGGGTAGTGCCCGCGAAGGTGGCCCTGCCGATACCAGGAAGTCCCGTCCGACGGAAGAGGCGTCCCTGAACGCAGGGCGCCGTGGCGTCCAGGATCGATGGCGTCCGATCCGAAGGAGTTCCCATGAAGACGCTGATCGTCTACGCCCACCCGGAGCCGAGGTCGCTCAACGGCTCGCTGAAGGACCTCGCGGTGTCCACGCTGGAGAGCGCCGGGCACGAGGTACGGATGAGCGATCTGTACGCGATGAACTGGAAGGCGGTCGTGGACGCCGCGGACTACGGCCCCCACGCCTCACGTCCGTTGAAGGTCGCCCGGGACTCGGGCCGGGCCTTCGACGCCGGAACGCTCGCACCGGACGTCCTGGCCGAGCAGGAGAAGCTGCTGTGGGCCGACACGATCATCTTCCAGTTCCCGCTGTGGTGGTACTCGATGCCCGCGATCCTCAAGGGCTGGGTGGACCGCGTGTTCACCTTCCACTTCGCCTACGGCGTCGGCGAGCACAGCGACACCCAGTACGGCGAGCGCTTCGGCGAAGGCACCCTCACGGGCAGGAGGGCGCTGCTGTCGGTGACCGCCGGCGGCCCGGAGCCCCACTACGCCGCTCGCGGGATCAACGGCCCCATCGAGGACCTGCTGTTCCCGATCCACCACGGCATCCTCTACTACCCGGGCATCGAGGTGCTGCCCCCGTTCGTGCTGTACGGCACCGACCGGATGACCGACGGGGACTACCCGGACGTCGCCAATGCCTGGGAGCAGCGCCTGCTCACCCTGGAGTCGGCCGAGCCGATCCCGTTCCGGCGGCAGAACTCCGGTGACTACGAAATCCCCTCGCTCCACCTGAAGGAGGGGCTGGAGCCCGCGGGCCGCACGGGCTTCGGGCTGCACGTGCGCGACTGACGCCGGCGACGGACACGACGAGTGGGGGCGCTGCCTGCTCTCCGAAATCGTCCAGGTTCGGCAGGTGATGCCCCGCGCTGACGCGGAGGACGACCTGACCGCTCTGTCGCAGCAGGTACAGCGTCTGGCCGGTGTTGTTGACGACCGATGACACGCCGTCGTACAGAGGCCAGGGCATCTTGAGTCCTACCGCGGACTGGCTGCCGCACACGTACACGCCCACGGCACCTTGTAGGAGGAGCCGCCGTACCAGCTGTTCTCGTAGACGCAGATCTGGTACCGGGCCGAGTCGCATCCACCGTCACTCGTCTGTGCCGCGGGTGCGATTCCGATCACGGTCGTGGCGGCGGCCAGCGGTTCAACGGTTCACACGAGTCAGCGCCGGCATGTCCCCTGCCGCGCTCCCGGCAGGGGACATGCCGACCGAGGGACGGGGCAGCGGTCGGTCAGGCCAGTCGTCGGCGGACCTGCCACAGGGCGACGGCGGCGACGGCGGCGGCGAGGACCAGACAGAGCCCGGTCTCCGCCAGTTGCAGCGGCCACAGGTGCGCGGCGGGATGGAACTCGGCCCAGTGGCCGGTACGCCCGTGGCCGGCGAGGCAGGCGTCGAAGTGGTCTGCGGCGTAACAGCTGTAGACGTCCGACACCCGGGCGCCCGAGGGAGAAAGAGCGCCGTCAGCCATCAGCCAGGCGTTCTCCGGAGCCGGCGGGACGCTGGTGTGCTGCGCGTTGACCGTGGTGGTCGGCAGCAGGTGGCCGCGCACCTTCTCCAGCGCGAGGAGCACTCCCGCACCGACCACGAGTGTGGCCCCCATCGCGGCCACGGTGCGGCGCAGCAGCAGCCCGAGCACGGTACCGATCAGGAGCATCAGGACGGAGGTCCCCACCACCACCGGGCCGATCCCGTCGAAGGGGTACCACTGGTACCAGGGGAACTGCCTGCCCATGACGTCGCCGGCCGGCTGCCACCACCATGTCATCGCCGCGGCGAAGGTCCCGCTGATGACGACCGTCATGACCACGGGCACCAGCAGCTTGGCGGCGAGCCACCGTACTCGGGTGACCGACTGGGAACAGACGGTACGGAAGGTGCCCGACTCCAGTTCCTGCGCGAGTTGCGGACCGCCCAGGAAGAGACCGAACAGCAGCGGAAGGAGAACCATCACTTGCAGGGGGCGGCGCATCGGGTACTGGTACTCGCCGCCGAAGCGGACGATCTTGCTGAAGCACTCCTTCGCTGCGGGGGTGCTTCCCCTGCACATCTGAAGATGCTGCTGATCGATGGCCGTGACGATCCGGTGGTGCTGGATCGCGGCGTACACCAGCACCGCGGCGGCGACGGCGAGGCCGATCCAGAAGGCCGTGCGGTTCTGCCGCCACACCAGCCAGCTCAGCCCGCGCAGTCGCGGACGGCGCCGGAGCGCGGTCGCTGTGCCCTTCACGCGGCGCCCCCCGGCGAAAGGACGCCGTCCGAGCTCACCCGCGCGCTCGGGGTGATGAGCGGGGGAGTGTCGGTACTCGACAGATGGGTGAGCAGGAGTTCCTCCAGTGTCGGCGTGCCTGCCTGCCAGCCCTGCGGCAAGGGCCCGCGCGGACGCACCAGGGCGGTCAGGCGGCGTCGCTCCGTCATGGTGCCCACGACGACGTGCCCCCGCAGATCCTGCCGCCGTGCACGGTCTTGATCGGGTGCGGTCAGCAACCGGTGTTCGTCCGTGATCACGTCGATCTCGCCGGCCAGCCGGACCGTTCCGTTGCTGATGAGGACAAGGTAGTCGCAGGCTCCGTCCAACTCGGCGACGACGTGGGATGACATCACCACCGTGGTGCCGTGGTTGCGGGCGTCGTCCAACAAGGCGTCTGTCATCTGGCGCCGGACCAGCGGATCGAGGTCGGCCATCGGCTCGTCCAGCAGCATCAGCCGGGGCCGTTTGCCGAGGGCGAGCGCGAAGGCGACGCGCGTGCGCTGGCCGCCGGAGAGCGTGCCTATCCTGGCGCCGAGGGGAACGTCGCCCTGGAGGATGATCTCCTCGGCACGCCTCTGGTCCCACGTCGGGTTGAGTTCGCGCCCCATGCGCAGGATCTCATCGACGCGGAAGTTCTTGTAGAGCGCCTTGTCCTGGCTCAGCAGTGCCGTCCACCCACGTGCCTCGCGCCCGCCGGGGGGCTCACCGAAGAGCCGGACGGTACCCGTCGTGGGCCGCAGCAGGTCGGCGGCGATCGAGAGAAACGTGGTCTTCCCCGCCCCGTTGGGACCGACCAACGCGCAGACCCGTCCCGCCGGCAGCCGGAAGGAACAGTCACGCAGAGCCCAGCCGCGCCGGCGGCGGAGCCCGCAACCCACGGCTTCGAGTGCGTACTCCGTCACGGCGTGCGCCTCCGGCGAACCGCTGCGAGCACGGCGACGCCGGTCACGAGCAGGGCGGCCTCGACAAGCGCCGGGACGATCCAGACCGTGCCGAAGCCGTAGCGGACGATGTGGGCGTACACCCGCGTGGCCGGCGGCAGGCCGGCGACGACAGCGAGCGCCACCGCTGCCCACGGCACCACCGGACGCGTGGCGAGAGTTCTGAGGTTCGTCATGGCTGGAACGCTAGGGAAGCGGGGCGCTCTGTCGCGTCGGGCAAAGGTCGAGGATCACAGAGACCAAGGGATGACACGACCGGTACGCGCGGCCGTCGGCTGATACCAAAGTATGCGGTTGCCCGGGAGGGTGAGGTGGCGGGCGGGGTGGCATGACGGGTCCCGCCTCGCTGGACGAGTACGTCCCGTAGCCCGCGCCGGCACCACGATCCGTGCCACGCGCCGTGCGCGGGGCCGCGCGCGGTCGTACAGCCGGTCGGCGGCGGGGCCGGGCGACCACCCGGCGACGCCGTCGTGGCCGCGGGACCGCGGCAGTCGGAGGTGAGCAGACCGCCCCCACGGCCATGGTGCCGAGCGCCCGTACGGCCGTCGGGCCGGGGTGGCGCGGACGACCCCGGCGCGCAGACGCCCGCGGTGATGCCGTGTTCGGCCCACCGAGGGCTGACACCGGCCCTCGCACCGACTCTGTTGATCATGTCCGTGGCGGTGACGCGCGAGGCGGAGGGCGGGGCAGCCGCATGCGTTGCATGCCGCGCCCGCAGAGGGGAGTCGTCGCGAGCGGTGGACTGCCCACACGTCACGTCCGCGTGAGCAACCGTACAGCGGGGTCACACAGCAGGTCGCGGACCGCCCCGGCACCGGGAACGCCCAGGAGGAGCGCGGACGGTGATACACGACGGATACGCGGTCGCGCGGCGGTGGAAGACGGTCCGTCCACCGGTCGCGACCCGGTGTCGGGAGAGTGGCCCTGCTCGTACGTGCCCCTGGCACGACGTACTCACCACCAGGAGGTCGTCACCCTCATGTCCCCGTCACTGCCGCACCGGCGGTTGCACGGCGGGCGCTGCGCGGCGGCGCGCTGGCTGCCTCGGCGTTCGCACTGACCGGACTGCTGACGCCCACCGCGTCCGCCGCTCCGGCACACGCGCAGGCCCTGGACTGGCGTCGGTGCGCATCGGTCGCCAAGGACTGGCCCGTCCAGGGCGACCAGCGCACCGAGTGCGCGGAGCTGACCGTCCCGCTCGACTACACGAAGCCGCAGGGCCGCACGACCACCATCGTGGTGAGCCGGATCAAGGCGACCGGGCAGCACCCGGGCGAACCGCTGGTGTTCGGTGCCGGCGGGCCCGGAACGGAGAACGCGTCGGCCCTGTACGGCCTTCTCGGCTCGCGGCTGGGCACCCTCAACTCGGATCACGACCTCATCGCCATGGACGCGCGCGGCACCGGCTACAGCCAGAAGATCTCGTGCGAAACCGGTACGTGGCCGGAACCGCCGGTGGACGCGAGCCAGAAGGAGCGGATCTAAGCCGAGTTCGACGGCGAGGCGGAGTACAACAAACGCTGCACCGCGATCGATCCCGACTTCGTGCGCCGGCTCACCCCGACGAACATCGCCCGCGACATCGACACCCTGCGGAACGCGCTCGGCGCCGAGAAGATCGACTTTTTCGGAGAGTCGTTCGACACCGGGACCGGTCTGGCCTACCGCTCCCTCTTCGACGAACGGGTCAACCGGATGTGGCTGGACTCGCCGGTGCCGCCGGTGTTCGACCACTCCGCCATGGACGGCGCCATCGAGGCTCTGGGTGAGCGCGGTTTCAAGGACTTCTGCCGCTGGCTGGCCGAGCACGACCACGACTTCCACCTGGGCACCGACAAGGCCGCGATCGAGGCCGGACTCGTCGCCCTGCGCGAGGAACTGGACCGCGCGCCCCGCGTCTCCGGCGATCTGCGCCTGGACGGCCAGTGGGCGGCGGGTGTCTTCAGCAGCCCCCGTGACGGGTGGGTGGACGCGGCGAACGACCTGGTCACCGTGATCGACGGAGGCACCCCCGGCTCCGCCGCCGCCTCCTCCTCCGCCGCCACTGTCCGGCGCCCGTACGGTCTCGGTGATCCGCTCGACGGCCTGAACGCCTTGCAGTACAACGCCATGCTCTGCAACGTCGACCCCACCCCGACGGACTTCCCGCACCTGTGGTCCGCCGCTCAGGTCCGCCGCGCCGCTCACCCGGCCGTCGGCGGCGCCTACATCTCCCCGTGGTGTGCCGACTGGCCGGTGCACACCCCGCCCACCCCCGTGGTCCGAGGGAACAGCCCGCTCCAGATCTCCGGGCACCTCGATGAGGGCATCACCCCCTACGTGTGGGCGGAGCAGGCGCACGAGGCGGCCGGAGGCACCTTCCTGACCGTGCGCGACGACGTGCACGCCTCCCTGAAGAACCTGCCGTGCGGTGCCCGCGTGGTCGAGTTCTTCCGTACCGGCAAGGCCACCAGCGGCAGTTGCCCAGGAGTGAAGTGACCCAGAGCCCCGCCTCCCTCACGAAGGAACGACACGTCATGCGCTTCGCCAAGACCAAAGCCCTCCTCGGCGGCACGGCCCTGCTCGGCCTGGCGCTGCTGACGCCCAGCGCGTCGGCCGCCCCGACGCCCCCGGCCACGGCCGACTTCACCGGGACGGCCGACGTCGCCGGATGTTCCGGTTCCCTCATCCGGATGCCAAGCTCCGCGGACGACGACCGGGCACTGGTCCTGACCAACGGGCATTGCTACGAAGGAGCCCGGCCGGTTCCGGGCGAGGTCCTGGTGGACCAGCCGTCCCACCGCTTGTTCAACCTTCTTGACCGCGCGGGGAACACCGCCGCGCAGGTGCACGCGAGCAAGGCCCTCTACGTCACGCTCACCGGTACGGACATCGCCCTGTACCAGATCGACGACACGTACCGGGCACTCGAGCGGGACCACGATGTCACCCCGCTGACGGTCTCCGACCGGCGCCCGGCGCGCGACACCGCGATCCGTGTCGTGTCCGGGAGCCTGAAGCAGGAGTTCTCCTGCCGCATCGACCGGTTCGCCTACCGGGTGCTGGAAACGGCCAACGTCACCGAGGACGTCGTACGGTACACACCGGAGTGCGACACCGGACACGGCACCTCCGGCTCGCCGGTGCTGGCGGACGGGAAGATCGTCGCCATCAACAACACCAGCAACCACGACGGAGGCCGCTGCACCCTGGACAACCCCTGTGAGATGGCGCGGGACGGCTCGATCTCCGTACACCGGGGCACCGGGTACGCCACACCGACGTACTGGCTGCCCGGCTGCACGGCCCCGGGGAACCGGCTGGACCTGAACCGCGCCGGATGTCTTCTGCCGCGCCCCGATCCCCGGCGGACCGCGAACGCCGGCTGACCGCGGCGCCACCACCATCGTCTGCCTCGGGGTGTGCCGGTGGTGACCGGCGGAGCGGGCGCGGCACCGAGGCAGACCGAGAAACGTGCGGGGGCGGTGCGGGGCGGTGTCCGGGGCGCGGGAGACGGTGGGCGCCCCGGACCAGGGCCGGCCGGATCGAGGACGTGACCGCCGTGCTCGCCGGGACCGCGGCGCGCCTCGCGGACCCGGCCGCCACCCCCAAGGCCGGCGCGCCCCGGCCGGACGCCGGGACGAGGCCCGACCCGCTCAGGTCCGCCACCGCCCACCGCCGTCGTGAACGCCTCGGACCAGCACCCGACCGGACACTCGGGCGGTCACGGAGCCCCGCTGCGGCGCTGCCCGGCACGCGGGGTGGCCCGGCCGACGCGTCACCTCGGCCGCGTCGTCATCCCCGCCGGTCGAGGACGGCCGCCTCCGCGTGCGGGGCGGGCCAGGGCGCGTGGGCGGCCA
Organism: Streptomyces canarius; assembly: GCF_014650735.1. NCBI lineage: Bacteria > Bacillati > Actinomycetota > Actinomycetes > Kitasatosporales > Streptomycetaceae > Streptomyces > Streptomyces canarius. The sequence goes on along the minus strand of NZ_BMVN01000014.1, from coordinate 28,803 downwards.
CCAGCTCCCGCAGGGCGCGCAGCGGGCGGAACATGCCGATGCCCAGGGCACCGACGACATGCCCGTCGCGGACGTACACGGCGGTGAACCTCCGCTGCCGCGTGCTGCCGTCGACGACGTGGACGGCGTCGGCGCCGCGCGTACGCCCGTACACCTGGATCCGGAGGCCGTACTGGTCCGACCAGAAGTAGGGCACGGTCCGGAAGGCCGTCGCCGAGGCCCGGCCGGCGAGGATGTTCCGGGCGACGGCCTGGCCCTGCTCGGTGGCGTTGGTGCGGTGTTCGACGCGCAGCCGCTCCCCGGAGACCGCGTCCGGCCAGGACGCCACGTCCCCGGCGGCCCACACGTCGTCCCCGGCGTACAGGCACACGTCGCAGTCGACACCGTCACCGACGGGAACACCGCTTCCGGCGAGCCACTCGGTGTTCGGGCGGGCGCCGACCCCCGCCAGCACCGCGTCGGCGGGGACCACCCGGCCGGTGGCGAGACGGACGCCGACGGTCCGGCCCCGCTCGCGCAGCACCTCGACCGCACGTGACCCGGTGACGAGGTGTACGCCGTGCTCGCGGTGCACCTCGGCCAGCATCTGAGCGACGGTCTCGCCGAGGACGTCGGTAAGGGGCGCGTCCCCGCCGGTCACGAGCGTCACCTCGCAGTCGAGCGCGCGGGCCACGGCGGCGGCCTCGACGCCGACGAAACCACCCCCGACGATCACCAGGCGGGGGTGTCCGCTCAGCTCCTCCCGGAGCGCGAGGGCGTCCTCCAGGGTGCGCAGTACGTGCGTTCCGGCGCCGGCCGCCGAGCCGTCCGGCGTCCGGGCCCGGACGCCGGTGGCGACGACGAGCGTGTCGTACGGCAGACGGCTGCCGTCCGCCAGGTGCAGCAGGTGTGCGGAGGTACGCAGTGACGCGGCCGGGACGCCGAGCCGCAGACGCAGGTCCAGGTCGGTGTAGTCCCGCGCGGAGCGCAGCGACAGTCTCTCCGCCGGCCACTCGCCGGCCAGCAGCTGCTTGGACAGCGGCGGCCGGTCGTACGGCAGGTGCGGCTCGTCACCGACCAGGGTCACGGGCCCGTCGTACCCGGACCGCCGCAGGCCCTCGGCGGCGGACAGGCCCGCCGCCGAGGCGCCGACGACGACCACGCCGGGCGATGTGGTCACGCCCGGACCTCGATGGCCGCGGCGGGACAGACCGCCACGGCCTCCTGCACGGCGGCCTCCTGTCCGGCGGGCACCCGCGGGGTGAGGAGCACGACGATGCCGTCCTCGTCGCGCTGGTCGAAGACGTCCGGGGCGAGGAGGACGCACTGGCCGGCGCCGCAGCACTTCTCTTCGTTGACGGTGATGTGCATCGTGCTCGTGCTCCTGTGTGTCGTATGCCGTTCGGGGTGGTGGGGGACGGGTGTCACCAGGACACCGGGAGTTCGTGGACGCCGTAGACCGCCATCGCCGTCCGGAACGGGATCTCGTCCAGGGGGCGGTCGAGGCGCAGGCCGGGGAAGCGGCGGAAGAGCGCCGGGTAGGCCAGTTGCAGTTCCACCCGGGCGAGGTTCTGGCCGAGGCACTGGTGGGGACCGGAGCCGAAGGCCATGTGCCGCCGGGCCGACCGGTCGATGTCCAGCCGCTCCGGATGCTCGAAGACCTCCGGATCACGGTTGGCGGCGTCACTGGCGAAGATGATCCCGTCGCCCGCCGCGATGCGTACGCCGCCGATCTCGATGTCCTCCAGGGCCACCCGGCGGCGTCCCATGTGCGCGACGGTGAGGTACCGGAGCATCTCCTCGACGGCGCCCTCGACCCGCTCGGGGGAGCCGTCGCGCACGGCGGCGAGCTGCTCGGGATGCTGGAGGAAGGCGCAGGTGCCCAGGGCGATCATGTTGGCGGTGGTCTCGTGCCCGGCGATCAGCAGCAGACGGGCCTCGTCGGCGCACTGCTCCCGGGTGCTGAGTCCGGTGGCGAACTGCTCGGCCGCCACCCGGCTGAGCAGGTCGTCGCCGGGGTGGTCCACCTTGTGCTCGATGAGGTCGCCGAGGTAGTCGATGAGCCGGCGGGTCGCCTCCATGGCTTCCTCGGGGGTGCTGCGGGTGTCGATGATGACGGCGCTGGCCCGCTGGAAGAAGTCGTGGTCGGCGTAGGGCACGCCGAGCAGTTCGCAGATGACCAGGGACGGCAGGGGCAGGGCGAAGTCGGCGACGAGGTCGGCGGGCGGGCCCTTGCGCTCCATGGCGTCGAGCAGGTCATCGATGAGGCTCTGGACGCGCGGGGCGAGTCCACGCGTGCGCTTGACGGTGAAATCGGCCGTGTACACGCGGCGGCGGTCGGCGTGTTCGGGATCGTCCATGGCGATGAACGACCGGCTGTGGGCGCGCATCGCCCGGCTGCCGGCGCTGAGGGCGGGGTAACCGGGGTGGCTGGTGTCGGCGCTGACGCGGCTGTCCCGCAACAGGGCGACCTGGTCGGCGTGCCGGGTGACCAGCCAGGCGGTCCCGTCCCACAGCGCGACGCGCTGGACGGGGACGGTGGTCAGCAGACCGGTCACGGCGGCCGGCGGGTCGAACGGGCAGCCCGCGGTGCGCTCCGCGGGCCAGGACAGGGCGGTGGGGGAAGGCTGTGGCATACCTGATCCTTCGGACGGTTCGGCGTCGGGGCGTCAGGGCGTCGGCGCGAGGTGGGAGGTGGGAGGGTGTGGGGGAGGGGAAGGCGGACGCGCGGTGCTCCGCTTCCGGCGCCTGCCTGCCGTGCCGGGAGCGAACCGAGACGCACGCTACGACGTGGGCGCCCTTCCCGGAAGAGCAGATGTGTGTACGTCGCATGTTTTTTGGTCAGCGGAGTGGTCCGTCACCTGGGGGCCGAGGGCATGTGCAGGCGGTGCCCACGCCGGTCAGGACGGATGCGCGGCCCGAGGGTGCCGGGTCACCGGAACGGCTGATTCTCGCCTTTCGGGTACGGAACGACTCGGCGGCTTGCAGGCATGTGTGGCGACCTGGCGGCGATACGTGTGAGCGCGTGCGTAGGTCCGCACATACCCCGGAATGTGATGACTGTCCCGCCGACGAGACATGGGCGCAGGCGCGGCAGGCGCGCGGGGCGCGACGGCGGGGCGGGTGCGGCAGTCTGTCGAGAGACCCGCGCTGACCTGGGCCGTCATGGCCGGATGCGGACGGGTGCCGTGCGGGGCGGTGCTACCATGCCTGCGTGTTCATCGAGGTTGACAGACTGTAGCCGCTTCGAAGGCGGCGTTCTCCGGGTGCGTGTTCACCGAGTGCGGTGAGCGCGCTGTACCGCGCGTCTTGGCGCGGGGCCGCTTCCGTGCGTGCCGTCACCCTCGTTCCGGGCCGTGAGTGTGGCCGTCGGTCCTCTCGTGGCCGCCGGTTCTCTCGTGGCCGCCGGTTCTCTCGTGGGCGTCGGTCCTCTCGTGGAAGCCGCTCCCTTCCGTACCGGGTCAGCCGCGCCGCGCGGTACCTGTCTCCTCAAGGAACACGACCGGACTGGCACGTCGTGCGGTGCCGTGGGGGGCGTCTCCCGGCCTTCGAACCTTCGAACCTGTTGTTCCGCGTGCGGGCCCGCCCCGGTCGGCTTCGGCTGCCGGAGGCGATCCTGCCTGCCCGCCCGCTGCGGTCCACCACGAGTCCCGACGGGGCCGGCGCTGGTCACCGCAGTCGGCCGCTTCCCCCATCACACTCTGATCACGAGGAGAGACACCGGTGCCGCAGACCACCACGTTCGACTTTCCCCTGGACCGCGCTCCCGGCTGCCCTTTCGACCCACCGCCGCACTACGCCGCCCTGCGCGCGCAGGACCCGCTCGTCCGGGTACGGATCTGGGACGGACAGACACCCTGGCTCGTCACCCGTTACGAGGACCAGCGGGCCGTGCTGGCCGACCCGCGCTTCAGCGCCGACCCGAGCAAACCCGGATTTCCCGCACCGACCGAGGGCTTCGCGGCTCAGGGCCGCCAGGAGGTGCAGGCCCTGAGCATGCAGGACGATCCGGAGCACGCGCGTCAACGCCGCATGCTCATCGGGCGCTTCACGGTCAAACAGATCGCCGCGATGACTCCGCGGCTGGAGCAGATCATCGACGACCTGCTGGACCGGATGCAGGCCGCGGGGCCGCCGACCGACCTGGTCGAGGCCTTCGCGCTGCCCATGCCCTCCCTGGTCATCAGCGAACTGCTCGGCGTCCCCCGGCAGGACCACGCCCTCTTCCAGCGCGTGGCCGGCACGATGATCTCCCGGGAGAGCACCGTGCAGGAGTTCACCGCCGCCCGCGACGAACTCGCCGAGTTCCTCGGCGACCTGATCCGGCGCAAGGACGCCGATCCGGGCGACGACCTGCTCAGCTCCCTGGTCGTCACACGCCTGCGCACCGGCGAACTCACTCCCGCGCTTCTCGTCGAAACCGCGATAACGCTGCTGGTCGCGGGGCACGAGACCACCACCAACCAGCTCGCCCTCGGAACACTGGTGCTGCTGCGCAACCCCGACCAGCTCGCCGTCGTCCGGGACAGCGACGACCCCGCCCGGGTGGCGTCGGCCGTCGAGGAACTGCTGCGCTACCTGTCCATCACCCAGAACGGGCTCTCCCGGGTCGCCACGGAAGACGTCGAGATCGCCGGCCGGCTCATACGCGCGGGCGAGGGCGTGATCGTGCCGAACGCCTCCGGCAACCGCGACGCGACCGTCTTCCACGACCCCGACCGGTTCGACATCGACAGGCCGGACGTACGCGGACACCTCGCGTTCGGCTACGGCGTCCACCAGTGCCTGGGGCAGAACCTGGCCCGCAAGGAACTCCAGCTCGCCTACCCGGCCCTGTTGCGCCGCTTCCCCGGACTGCGCGCCACCCTCCCGGACGAGGACATCCGCTTCAAACACGACATGATCGCCTACGGCGTACACGAACTGCCCGTCACCTGGTGACCCGGAACCACCCGCCGCCTGCGCGCCCCCGCCACCTACCCGCTTCTCGCCGTCCCCGCCCGGCTCCGCCGCCCGCGCACCCGGCACGTACCGACGCACAGCCCACACCCGTCCAGAAAGAACCCATGAACACCTGCCCCATGCCGGCCGACCACCTACGACAGACCCCCGCGACTCCCCCACGGACCACCGGCCCAGCAGCCCCGGCCGCCCCGGCGCACCAGGAAGACCGGCCCGCTCCCGTGCCGTTCGACCCGGAAGCAGCAACCGTCCTGGAGGGGCTGGGCGACCTGCGCGGCGTCGAGCCGTCGTCTCCCGCGGAGGTGCCGCGGTGGCGCGCGTACCTCGCCGAGACCGCCCCCGATCCCACACTGGAGGAACTGCGCGACGGCGGGAGCTTCGAGGTGGTGGAGCGTACGGTGCCGGGACCCGACGGAGCGCCGGACGTCCCGCTGCTGATCGCCCGCCCGGCGAAACTGTCCGACGCCGCACCCGTCGTCTACCACTTACACGGTGGCGGCATGATCAGCGGGACCAGCCGCACCGGCATGCCCGGCATCCTGCGCGAGTGGGCCGCACCCCTCGGGCTCGTCGTAGTCTCCGCCGACTACCGTCTGGCCCCCGAGCACCCGTACCCGGCGGGCGTCGAGGACTGCTACGCGGGCCTGGTGTGGGTGGCACGACACGCCGCGGAGATCGGCGGTGACCCGGAGCGGATCGTGGTGGCGGGCGGCAGCGCGGGGGGCGGGCTGACCGCGGCCGTCGCCCTCATGGCGCGCGACCGGGGCGGACCACGCCTCGCCGGCCAACTGGCCATGTGCCCCATGCTCGACGACCGCAACAACACCCCCTCCGCCCGGCAGATGGCCGGCCACGGAGTATGGGACCGGCGCGCCAACGAGGCCGGCTGGACGTCGCTGCTCGGCGAGGCCCGCGGCACCGACCGGGTCCCGCCGTACGCGGCACCCGCCCGCGCCACCGACCTGTCCGGCCTGCCACCGGCCTACATCGACGCGGGTGCCGCCGAGACCTACCGCGACGAGGACATCACCTACGCCTCCCGCATCTGGCAAGCCGGGGGCGACGCCGAACTCCACGTCTGGTCGGGCGGATTCCACGGCTCCGACCAGATCGCACCCGACACCGCCGTCGCCCGCGACGCCCGCGAGGCCCGCGTGCGCTGGCTACGCCGCATCCTCAACCGGTGAGCTGACAGATACACCGTCTCCGCGGATCCGTGGCCAGCGCGGCCGGCCACTACGCCACCTGGCGTGATGTCCCCGCGGAGACGGTGGACCGCTCTGGTGTGACGGCCCGGCGCCGGCCGCGGGACTGGACCAAGGCCGGAGTGTGGCCCGTCTGCACGCCGCCCTGCTCAGCGAGTTGCGCTGCACCGATCCGCTGGACCTGGAGGACCGTGCCTGGACGGCACGCTCGTCCGGGCACGCCGTCAAACTCACCGGCGGCGACCGGCACGTTGTCACTCACCTGCTGCCACTGCTGGACGCGGTCCGCCGATCCGGAGCCTGCGGGGGCCGCCCCAGTCGCACACTCCGGGGGGTGTACGCGGTACCGGAAATCGGCGATCAGGCCGGCCGGCTCGGGGAACTTCTCCGCAGCCGCTTCCCGGTCGCCGCACGAGCCGTGGCCGCGGGCCAGGGACGTGGTCTGCCCGCCGTCGTCCACGATGACCACGCCGAAGCCGAGCGCGGCGGCGCGGTCGGCCTGGGGCGGTACCGCCGCGACCGTGACGTCCTGGTGGGCGAAGTACCGTGTGCACAGCACGGCGTCCTCCGCGCCGGGTGCCACCGCCGGTGCGGAACGAGACCTCCCCCACCCCGGCGTCCCTTTCGGTCGCCCGAGCGGTGCCGGTCGCCCGGAGCCGGAGTCCGCGTGCCGCCGCGCCCGGAACGTCCGTCATTTGTTCCCGGAGAAGGAGATTCCGCCGATGATGTGGCGTTGTGCGAGGAAGAAGATCAGTACGCAGGGCAGTGTCACGACGACGGTCGTGGCCATGAGCAGGGGGGTGTTGGTGCCGTTCACCGACTGGAATCCGGCGAGCGCCAGCGGCAGCGTCTTCCACTTGTCGTCGGTGATGTAGATCGCGGCCTGGAAGAAGTTGTTCCAGTACGACATGAACTGGAGGACCGCGGTGGCGATCAGCACCGGGCGCGACAGCGGAAGGTAGACCGACCACCAGATGCGGAACCATCCGGCGCCGTCGAGGATGGCGGCGTCCGTCAGCGATTCCGGCAGCCGCAGGTAGAACTGGCGGAACAGGAAGATGAAGAAGGCCGACCCGAAGAAGGTGGGCACGATGATCGGCCACAACGTGTTCATCATGTCGAGGTTCTTGAACAGGATGAACTGCGGAACGATCGTCACCTCCTGCGGCAGCAGAAGAGTCGCCAGCACGATCCCGAACAGCACGTTGGAACCGCGGGCCCGGATCCGCGCGAACGCGAAACCCACCAGCGACGACGAGTAGACGACCGCCACCACCGGCACCAGAGTGCTGAGCAGCGAGTTGCGGAAGTACCGCCAGAACGGGAACGAGTCGAGGCCGCTGGAGAAGTTCGACCACCGCCACTGGACGGGCCACAACGCGATTCCCCCGCTGGAGACACCTTCCGGTGTGCGCAGCGCCGTCGCGATCATCCAGAGGAAGGGGTAGACGAACACGACCGAGCCCACGACGAGGACGGCGAGCGCGGTGTAGCGCGCGGCCGGCGTCCCCTCGTGCAGCGATCGCCGGTCGCGTGCGGTCTCCCCGGCCCGTGCGCGAGGCATCGTCTTACTTGGCGCGGACACGCCGCCTCCCTTCCTTGGGACGCTGGGATTCGTAGTAGACCCAGAAACTGCTGCCCCGGAACACGACCGCCGTGAGCACCATGATCATGAGGAAGAGGATCCAGGCGAGGGCCGAGGCATAGCCCATCTGGAAGAACTTGAACGCGTTCTGGTACAGGTACACGACGTAGAACAGCAGGGAGTTGGAGGGGCCGCCGCCGTTCTGGGTGATGACGTAGCCCTGGGTGAAGGTCTGCATCGCGTAGATCAGTCCTGTCACCACGTTGAAGAAGATGACCGGGCTGATCTGCGGAATGGTGATGTTCCACAGGACGCGGAGGCGGCCGGCGCCGTCGAGTGCCGCCGCCTCGTAGAGCTCGGAGGGTATGTCCTGAAGCCCTGCCAGGTAGATGATCATGTTGCCGCCGACGGTCCACAGGCTCATGATGACGACCGCCGGCAGCGCCCAGTCCGGGTCGAAGAGCCACTTCGGGCCCTCGACACCCAGCAACCGGAGCACTCCGTTGACCAGGCCGTGTTCGGGGTTGAACACCCAGATGAACAGCACGGTCTGCGCGACCCCGCTCACGAGGGAGGGCAGGTACCAGATGGTGCGGAACACATGGATGCCGCTGACTTTCACGTTCATCAGCAGCGCCACCGCGAGCGACAGCACCGTCTGCGCCGGGACGCTGAGCACCGCGTACAGCAGGGTGACCTTGACGGCCTGTCCGACGTCCGGGTCGTGCAGCGCCTGCCGGTAGTTGGCGAGCCCGGCGAACCTCGCCGGGCTCAGCAGATCCCAGTGGGTGAACGACAGCACCAGGGAGTAGACCATCGGACCGCCCGTGAACAGCAGGAAGCCGACGATCCAGGGGGAGACGAAGAGCCAGAACGCCGCGGTCGCGCGACCGATCCACCTTCGTCTCACCGCGAGCCACATGGCGGCCCCGAGCAGCCCGAAGACGACGGCCATCATGATGACGAAGGCGACGATGGGCTGGAGCGCCACGTCCAGGTGGAACCCTGCGAGGAGGCCCTCCAGGCCCTTCACTATCTCTGACATGTTGAGGATCGGTCCTTCTCGGTGCCGCTCGCGGCCGTCCGCCTAGGGGTTACTTGGTCGCGTCGAGCATCTTCTGGCACGTGGCCTGAAGCTGCGGCAGCACGGTCGCCGGGTTCTCGTGGCCGGTCCCGATCGCGGTGCGGGAGTTCAGGGCGGTCGAGAAGGTGCTCTCGATCTGGACCTTGTTCTTCACGTACGGCGTGGTGACCGCGTGCTCGACGGCGTCGACGAACGCCTGGAGATTGGCCTTGGGCGCGGCGGACTTGAAGGCGGCGAGCGAGTCGTCGACCACGGGCACGCCCAGCGCGGACTTCTTGGACGCCAGCAGGTTCTGGGCGGCCGGGTCGGTGCTCATGAACTTCGTGAAGGTCTCGGCGGACTTGACCTGTGCCGCGCTCGCGCTCTTGGCGATGCCGAGGCCGTCGACCTCCATGGGCTCACCGCGGCCGGGCATGGGGACGAGGGCGAAGCGGGCGGAGTCCAGCGCGGCGAACTTCGCGATGTTCCAGGGGCCGAAGTCGGGCAGTGTCGCGACCTTGCCCTGTGCCAGCCACTGGAACATGTCCTGGCCCTGGGCGGCGATCGAGGTCGGCGCGAAGCCGTTGGGCTTGACCGAGTCGACCACGGTCTTCGCGGCCCGGATTCCCGCCGCGTCGCCCATCGTGCACTTCGTGCCGTCGGCGTTGTAGTAGGAGCCCCCGTCGGCCAGCAGCCATCCGTCGTACCACAAGGGTGCGGAGCCGTAGACCTTGGACGAGCCGGAGCCGCTGGTCATCTTCCTCGCGGCGGCGACGAAGTCCCGGGTGCTCAGCGGCGTCGTGCCCGACGGCACCGGGAGGCCGGCCTTGGTGAAGCTGGTCTTGTCGACGGCCATGACCTTGCTCTTGGCCACGAACGGCACGGCGTAGTCGGTGCCGTCGACGTTGCCCGCCTTGGCGACGGCCGGCGAGTAGTACGCGTTCTTGTCGACGCTGACCGGTTTGAAGACGGTGAAGAAGCTCGGCAGCGAGGTGTTGGAGATCGCGGCCACGGTAGGGGCGTCACCGCCGGCGATGGACGTCTGGAGCTTCTGCTCGTAGTCGCTCTGGATCCAGTTGGCTTCGACGTGGATGTCGGGGTGGGCCCGCTCGAAGGCGGCGACCATGCTCTTGATCGTCGCGTTCTCCTCGTTGCTGCCCCAGTAGGCGAACGAGATGGACGCGGAATCGCCGCCGCGGTCTCCAGGGGTGGCCCCGCTCTCGTTGCTGCACGCGGAGAGGGAGGCGAGGCAGCCGACGACTATGGCGGCTGTCACTGCGGTTCTCAACACGGGAAGGTCCTTGTCGTTGCGGTCCGATGCCGTTGGGGAGGTGTTGCGGTTCATTTCTGTCGAGGAGCTGCGATGGTGTCGCCGTCGGCGGTGACACGCACCCGTCCGCCGACGGGGACGTCGACCCGGGTGGTGCGGCCGTCCGGCCAGGTGCTGGTCCAGGTGACGGCGCTGCCGGCGGTCACCCACAGTTCGCTCGCCTCGTGTCCCTCGTGGCGGACACCGATGGTCGAGGTGCCGGCGGCGATGTGGTCGACCTCCAGCCAGGCGTCCCCCGGGATGTGGGAACGGGTGCGTACCTCGCCCTCGCGCGGTCCCACGTCCAGGCCGGTCAGGCCGGTCGCGATGTGGGCGACATGGGTGAACGGCACTTCCGGGTAGTCCGCGCGGGATTCCGCCAGGAAACGGATCCACCGCAGGGCTTCCTCGTCGCGTCCGTACCGCAGATACGCCTCGGGCAGGTAGGTGAAGGCTTCGATGTTGTGCGGCGGGCTCTTCTCCAGGCAGGCGCTGAGGAAGTCCAGGTGGGCGGTCGCCCGGTCGTCGGGCCGCATGAGGCCCTTGACCGCCGGGAACCACGTGCTCTCCAGCCCGAATCCGCTGACCGGCCCTTCCTGGGTGAAGCCCGCCGTGTAGTGGTCGTGTTCCGCCAGCCACCAGCCCTCGGTGAACTCGGTTTCCAGAGCCGCCGCCCGTCCGGCGTTCCAGCGTGCGAACTCCGGGTCCGGCGCGGTGCCGGCCGCGACACCCGCGAGCGCCGCGTGGGCCGCCCACTGGCTGGCGATGCCGTCGGCCGCCACCAGCAGGTGCGGCGGGTGTTCCACCTCGTTGTACGTGGCCGTGCCCTCGAAGATCCGGCCGCTGCCGCGCTCACCTGCGACTCCGGTCCCCAGCGGGTCGTGGGCCCGCACGAACGAGGTCAGAGTGGTGCGGATGAACGCGGAGATCTCCGGCGTCCGCAGGAACCGCTCGTCACGCGTCCAGCGGTACTGCTCGACGGCCTTCTCCACCAGCTCGAACGGCGCGGGGATCTCGCGGACGAAGTCGTCGTCGTCGTGGTAGTCGATGGCCGCGGGTGTGCCGTCGAACAGGAACGCCCACAGCGGGTACCAGCCGCGCCGCTCGGTGGCGGAGGCGGCGAAGTGCCGGAGCATCGCCAGGTTCTCGGCATCGAGGCCGAGGAGGTGGCCGCCGAGCATCTGGTGGGCCAGATCCCGTGAGTAGAACATCGGCCGGTCCGTGAGGCCCGCCCAGTAGCTCGGCAGGAAGTCCGCGCGCCGCCCGGTCTGGACCCACTCTCGGGCCCGCCATGACGCCCAAGTGAAAGACTCGACAAGATCCGTCATGCTGGAGCTCACGTGAAGCGGGGTGTTGTGCGGCTCTGGGCCGCTGAGACGTGTGGAGGGCTGCGGAAATAGTGGTCCCTGCGCCATGAAAGGGAGTGTTACACGCACGTCAACTTCACGTCAATGCATCGATGTTTCAAACCTGTTCAGCGGTATACGTGTGCTCATCATCGCAGGCAGTCGTGAGACGAGAGCTGTTGCGGACGTCCGAAGTGTGTCCGAAAGTGCGCCCTGTCTTCGATGGGGGAGTCGTTCAGCTCGTCTCGGACCGACGGTGAGCAGGTGTGCGGAGAGGTGGCGGCCGGTCGATGACGTGTTTATGACGGATACGTCAATCACCCGTCAACGGACGGCGCTGATGACGGCCGAGCCGGCAGGGCGGCGGGTTTCGGGACGCCTCAGGAACGCGGCGGCGCGGTGGAGCCGCGCACGATCAACTGCGGGTCGAACAGCAGCTCGCCCGAGGGGACCAGCTTGCGGTTCACCAAGTGCACCATGGCCGTCGACACCGACTGCGCGAGCCGCTCGACGGGCTGACGCACCGTCGTCAACGGCGGATCGACGAAGTCCATGACCTGGGAGTCGTCGTAGCCGACCACCGACAGGTCCTCCGGGATCGACATCCCCCGGCGCCGGGCGGCCCGGATCGCGCCGAGAGCCATGTAGTCGCTGGCCGCGACGATCGCCGTAACCCCCAGGTCGAGCAGCGTCTCGGCGGCGGACATGCCGCCCTCGACGCTGTAGACCTGTCGGACGGCCAGCCGCTGCGGATCGGCGACACCGCGAACGGTCATCGACTGGACGAACCCGGCCAGCCGGCGCTCGCTCGGCCGGTTCCCCACCGGCCCGACGATCAAGCCGATGTCACGGTGGCCGAGCCCCCACAGGTGGTCGACCGCCAGCTCCGCCGCGACGGTGTCATTGGTCGAGAAACTGGGCGAGGGATGACCGTCGATCGCGCCGTTCACCAGCACGAAGGGGATCTTGCGCTCCGCGAGCAACTGGTAGACCGTCGGGTCGGCACCGATCAGGGTGTTGCTGGCGGACGCGAAGACCGCGCCGGCGATGCCCAGGTCCATCGTCGAGGAGACGAAGTCGATCTCCTGGAGCCCGCCCACGGTGGTCGAGGCCACGATGGCCCGGAAGCCCTGCGACGCGAGCGCCGACTCGATCAGCTCGCACAGCTGGCCGAAGAACGGCTGGGCCAGCCCGGGAGTGAGCACCACGACCAGCTGACTCTGCCCGCCGCGCTCGTAGCCCAGCTCGCGGATCGCTTCCTCCACCTGGCGCCGTGTCGCCATCGCGACGACCCCGCGGCGGTTGATGACGCGACTGACTGTGGCCTCGCTGACGCCCGCTCGCGCCGCGACGTCGCTGATCCCGACCTTGGCCATGACTCCCTCTGCGGTGAACGGCGCCGCCTGGCGTGCTGCGAGTGTACCGGGATCACGCCAGGTCCCGACCGGTGCCCGCACCCGCCGGAGCCGGGCGGGGGCTTCGCTCAGCCCGCCACGGCCGGCAACCGCCCACCCGCGCCGGGACGCAGGGTCCACGGGCCCTGGGCCAGATCCACCTCCACCGACGCGTCGCCCAGCGACACCCGCACGGTACCCACCCGGTCGGAGCGCCGGCGCACCCGCGCCTCGACCAGCCGACGGTCGTCGTCCCAGGCCAGGTCCACCACCACGCCGGGCCGTGCCACCAGCCCCCGCATCCGTCCGGCGGGCCAGTCGGACGGCAGCGCCGGCAACAGGTCGACCGTGCCGGCGTGGCTCTGCACCACACACTCCGCGATCGCCGCCGTGAACCCGAAGTTGCCGTCGATCTGGAACGGCGGATGGGCCGACAGACGATTGGGGTAGAGACCGCCGTGCTCACCCACCGCCGCCGGATCCACCTCACGCAGCGCCAGATCGATCAGGGCGGGCAGCCGCTCGGTATGACGCAGCCGGGCGCGCAGTGCCAGCTTCCACGCGAGCGACCAGCCCGTGGAGTCGTCACCGCGGACGTCGAGTGTCCGGGCCACCGCGGCCGAGTGCTCCGGCCGTACGCCGGTCCCGGGAAACGCCTCGTAGAGCGGTGACAGGTGCCGGTGGGCCGGCTCCGCCATGACGTGCGGGCCCCGCCATTCCCGTACCGTCCCGTCCTCGTCGGTCTGAGGCCCCGGCAGCCGGCCCAGCGCGGCCCGCGCGGCCCCGGCCACGGCGTCGTCCGGCTGTCCTGCCAGCTCCGCCAGAGCGGTGGCCGAGGTGAACACCTCGCGCGCGATGCCGATGTCGATCGCGGAACTCACGTCGACCGCCCTCGGGCCCGTCGGAGTGACGAAACGGTTCTCCGGCGACGACGAGGGTGAGAAACCGAGCGTGCCGTCAGGCAGTTCCACCAGCCAGTCGAGGAGGAACCGCGCCGCGCCCCGGACCATCGGCCAGGCGCGTTCCCGGGCGAACGGCAGGCCGGCGCCGAAGGCCACGTGGTCGGTCAGGTGCCGGCACAGCCAGGCGCCTGCCAGCGGCCAGAACGCCCATGCGGGGTCGGCCTCTCCCCGGCCGACGGGTGAGGTGTAGGCCCATACGTCCGTGTTGTGGTGCGCGCACCAGCCCCCTGCCCCGTACAGCCTCCGCGCCGTCTCCGCGCCCCGGACGCTCACCGCCTCGACCAGGTCGAACAGCGGGGGCAGGCACTCGGGCAGGTCGGTGACGTCCGCGGGCCAGTAGTTCATCTGCGTGTTGATGTTGATGGTGTAGTTCGAACTCCACGGGGGACGCATCGAGTTGTTCCACAGCCCCTGGAGCGTGGCCGGCGGCCCGCCGGCCCGCGAGGCGCTGATCAGCAGATAGCGGCCGTAGTGGAAGAGGAACGCCAACTGCCGCAGTCGCGCGTCCGCCGGGCCGTCCCACTGGAGTTCCACCCGCTGGTACAACCGCGCGTGGTCCGTGCCCTGCCGCTCGCGCAGTGCGGCGGCGCCCCGCCGTACGGCCGCGTCGAGGTCCCGGCGGGCCGCCGCGAGGGCGTCACGCTCGTCACCGCGCGGTTCCGCGCCGACCGCGGTGAAGGTCGTACCCGTGGTCAGCACGATCTCGACGTGCCGGACTCCCCGCGCGGCCAGCACGGGCCCGATGCTCGGGCCGCGCCCGGCCGCCTCGCCCGCGGCGACGTCCTCCCCGTCGTGCGACCAGTGGAGCGCCACCGCTCCCCGAAGGCTGATCCGGTCGTCGTCGTAGACGGGCGAGGGCGCGTCGGGTTCGTGCGGCGGAGCGACGTCGGACGGCATCCGGGTCGTGAGCCAGACCAGCCGCTCACCACGGCCGCGGCCCAGGACCCGGAGAGGGGAGTCGAGGCCGACGGTGAGGTCGACGCCGGGGCCCGAGGCGACGTCGATGGTCATCAGCAGCGCCCGGTCGGGGTGCGAGACCACCGTGCGCCGTACCACCACCGCTCCTCCCGCCTCGTAGCGCACGACGTGCTCGGCCGTCCGCAGGTCGAGATGGCGGGAGTACCCGGTGATCTCACCCGGCGGGTTGGTGACACCGACCGTCAACTCGGCGAACGGCAGGTACGCCTGGGTCCAGCGTTCTTGCAGACGGCGGACCGCCGCATCGGCGCGGGCGTGGTCGCCCTCGGCGAGCGCCTGGCGGGCCTCGGCGACGGCCTCGCGTGCCGTCGCGGCTCCGACCCGGCCGTGCGCGAACTCGCTCGCGGGAGAGCCCGACCATGCCGTGCCGTCGTTGAGCAGCACCCGCTCGCGCTCCACACCGCCGTCCGGCATCGCGCCGATCCGGCCGTTGCCGAGTGGCAGCGCCTCCAGCCAGTGACCGGCCGGCCGGGCGAAGGAGAGCCGGTGCGGGGTCTGCGCGGGGCCGTGGGAGTAGTCCGGCACGATGCCTCCTGTGGTGTGGATACGGACTGGCTACACTGACGCGCCAAGACTTTGACCGGACATTAGGGCAACGTCAACTCCACCGGGTGTCCGGGAGGACGTGGGCCCGGCACCCCGAACAAGGAGCAAGCGTGGCGCCTCGCACCATGGTCGATGTCACCGCGTTCGGCGCGGACCCGAGCGGTACCCGCGACAGCGCCGCGGCGGTCACCGAGGCCCTGCGCGCGGCCCGCGCCGTGACGGCGCCGGTGACCGTACGGTTCCCGCCCGGCCGTTACCACTTGTATCCGGAGCGGGCCGAGCGCCGCGATCTGTACGTCTCCAACACGGTGGGCGCCGATCGGCGTCACCTGTCCAAGACCATCGCACTCCTCGTGGAGAACGCCCACGACCTGGTGATCGACGGCAGGGGCGCCGCCCTGGTGCTGCACGGCGCGCAGACCGCGTTCGCTGCGATCGACTCGACCGACGTCCGCTTCGAGGGGTTCTCCTTCGACTACGTCTCGCCCCGGGTCGTCGACGCCACGGTGGCCGACGCCGGCACGGACGGCGTCACCGCCTGGCGGGAGCTGGCCCTGCCCGCGGACACCCGCTTCCGGATCGACGGCACGACCGTCACCTGGCTCGGCGAGCCGGGCCCCGCCGACGGCGCGCCGTACTGGACCGGCACGAACGCGATGGAGTACACGCAGGTGCACGATCCGGTGGCCCGGCGCACCTGGCGGGACCACAACCCCCTGTTCGACGAGGTGGCCGCCGTCCGCCGACTCCCCGGCCACCGCCTGCGCCTGTCCTACCGCTTCGCCGACGCCCCCGGCGACGTCGGGCTCGTCTACCAGATGCGCACGACAGTCCGTGACCATCCGGGCGCGTTCGTGAGCGGCAGCGAACGGGTGGAGATCCGCGACGTCTCGGCGCACTACCTCCACGGCTTCGGCCTCGTCGGGCAGATGAGCAGGGACCTGACCGTACGCGATGTCCGTTTCCGCGCCGACCCGGCCACCGGCCGCACCTCGGCCGGGTTCGCCGACTTCATCAACCTGTCGTCGATGGCCGGTCATGTGCGGATCGCCGACTGCGTCTTCGACGGGCCGCACGACGACCCGGTCAACATCCACGGCACGTACCTCGTGGTCGCCGGCCGGGTGGCGGACGACGTCGTCACACTGGCCTACCGGCACCCGGAGACGGCCGGCTTCCCCGCGTTCCGGCCCGGTGACACGATCGAGTTCACCGCTCGTGCCACCCTGGACACCGCGGCCGGCTTCACCGCGCGCCTGACCGCCGTCGACGGCCCCCACGACCGGGACGACGCACACGACCGGCGCATCATGACCGTGACCCTGGACCGCCCGTTGCCCCCCACCGTCACACCGGAGCACTGGGTCGCCGAGAACGTCACCGCCACGGCGTCGGTCCACATCGTCGGCAACCACTTCGTCAACGTGCCCACCCGCGGGGTCCTGGTGACCACCCGGCGGCCGGTCGTCATCGAAGGCAACCTCTTCGACGGCGTGACCATGGCCGGCGTCTACGTCTCCGCCGACGCCGAGGAGTGGTACGAGTCGGGGCCGGTCGCCGACCTCACCATCCGGGACAACACCTTCCTGCGTCCCTCCACTCCCGCGGTCCTCATCGCACCGACCAACACCGTCCTCGACCCCGCTCACCCCGTGCACCGCAACGTGACGATCAGCGGCAACGTCTTCGAGGACGCCGACGCCCCGATCGTGCGCGCCCGCTCCGTCCGCGGGCTGGCCGTCACCGGCAACCATCTGACGGGCACCGGCGCCGGGGCCTTCACCGAGTCCGGCCTGGTGGCCGCCGAAGGCTGCTCGGACGTGGTCGTGGAAGGAACGTCGGGCACGCTCCGCCCACCCGGAGAGCCCCGGTCGCACCGGCTCGACGAGTGGCCGTGACCCTCGCCCACGTGTTCAGGTCCGCCGGTGCGCCTGATCCTTTTCAGCCGCCGCGTAGCCGGGCACGGACGGCCATCGAACAGTCAGGACCACCGACTCCTCCTCCGCGAACCATGAGTGGTCGACTCCGCGCCCCCACACGACGTAGTCACCCTGCTCTTCCAGAAGGACGCTGCGGCCGGGCAGTTCGACGCGGAAGCGTCCGCTGATGAGGACCAGGAGAGCCGTGCGCTCCTCGCCCCTCACCCACTGCGATCGCGCATCGGCACGGGGGTGGACGCCCCACTTGATCTCTACGGCCTCGCTGTGGCGCGGGTCGCCGATGTCCTTGAAGTGCCCGAGGAGCCACCCCCGGTCCAGTGCCGCGTCCTTGCCCGCGTTGCCCACGTACACGCTGTCCTTCACGTGGGCGAACGCTAGCAGCCGCTCGTGTACTCGCGGTCAGGCGCTGGACCGTCAACGGGACCCTGAATCGAAAGTTCAGACCAGCTCGGGTCGCGGGTCCGGCTGTGGTGCCGGAGCGGCCTTGGGTTCCCAGAGTTCGGTGACGCGTACGTAACGGTGGATCACCGACGCCATCGCCAGAATGAGAAGTGGTCCGAACAGCCAGGGATGTCCGGCCATCTGTGTCGGCAGATAGCGGTAGGACACCAGGAGCGCCGCGAAGACCGTTGTCCCGTAAGCGACAAGCTGGACGCCTGACCGGTCCCAGCCGCGGTCGAGCGAGCGCAGGGCTACCTCGATCGTGAGCGCGAACACCACGCCGGCGATGAGATCCGTGCCGTAGTGGTAGCCGAAGCCCAGCGTCGCGCCGAGCGTGGCGATCAGCCAGAACGTGCCCGCGTACCGCAGGATCCGTGGGCCCTTGCGGGTATGGATGAAGATCGCGGTGGCCCACGCCGTGTGCAGGCTGGGCATGCAGTTGCGCGGGGTGATCCCGTCGTAGGACATCGGCTGCGGGGCGGTGACGGGCGGCGGCGTGTGCGGCCACAGGTTGGCCACCGCCCAGTGCGCGCCGCCGGTGCCGGAGGCGCCCGGACCGTAGGCGAAGACCGGTCCGACCACCGGGAAGAGCATGTAGATGCCCGGCCCGAGGAGACCGATCACCAGGAAGGTGCGCACCAGATGATGGCGCGGGAAGCGGCCTTCGACCCCGACGTGGCGCAGCTGGTACAGCGCGACGACGACCGCGGCCACCGCGAGCTGCGCGTAGACCAGGCCGAGAAGATGCGTGCCGATCGGGTCGGTGGCCTGGAGTATCCGGCCCACCAGCCACGAGGGATTGCCCAGCGCTTGATCGGCGGTCGCCACGTACTGATCGAGCACGGTCGGGCGGGTCTTCGCGGTGATGATCAGCCAGATGTCACCCGTCTTGCGGCCGGCCGCCAGCAGCAGGCCCAGCCCGACGCCCTTCAGCAGCAGGACACGTTCCCGGCCCCTGCGGCGCGTGACGGCGATGACCGCGTAGCCCAGCATCACCCACAACGCGCCGTTGCCGAAGAGATGGCCGTCGGCCGCCTTGGCGTCGACCGCCCATCGCACCAGTACGAAGACGACGTCGATGCCGATCGCGGCACCCGCCGCGACGAACCGTTGCCGCCAGGTGAGCACCACCATCATCAGGGCCAGACCGGCGTACAGCGGCCCCGGCTTGGGGGCGAATACCGTCTCTTTCGCCTGTTCGGTCAACGGCCCCGGTATGCCGGCGCAGCGACGCGCGACGATCTCCAGGATGATCAGGAAACCGAGTGTCGCCACACCAGCCGTGGCCCAAAGTATCGCGCGTGGTTCGCGCCACGCGGCCGGTGTCGTTCTCCCCTTTATTCGCGAAAACACCCGCGATGTTCTAGATGTCAACTGTCTGGCCGATTTGTTGGGTAGTTGAGCAGGGTCACTTTTCGCGCTGGGTGGCATGGATTCTGGTGTCGGTCGGAGGGGCGGTCGGCGCGAGTTCGAACATGCTATCGGAGCAGCGGGGGAATGTTTATGGCGCCTTGGCCCTGTTGAGCGCGGTAATGGCGTGAAACGGATCCTTGGGGAGTAACTTGCGGTGAAGCATGCCCATGTGGAGTGTGGACTATCGCGGCGGCGGCGGCAGCGGCAGCGGTCCCGGGGTCGGCGTCCGGGTGCTCCCTGCGACCGGCGCGCTCGCCGGCGCCGGCCGTCGGCCCGCTCGGCCCGCTCGCCTGGGACGCCATCCTTCGTGTGGCCGCGGCGGCGTACGGCCTGGGGCGGCTGCGCGGTGAGCCCGCGCGGCGGAGGGTCGGTTACGCGCTGTTGGCCGCCGTGGCGGCGTTCCTCGTCGGCATCTGCCCGTGCCGGTGCGCGAGGGTGGGCAGGCGGTCGCCCGTAAGGTGCCGACCGCCTGCCCATCGCTTCAACGCCGCTGCTGCTTCCCGTCGTCGGGCGGTGCGGCCGACTGGTGGTCCGCGTCGGGGACCGCGGAGGTGGCTTGGGGGGTGACGGTCTCCCCTGGGATCACGCGCGGTCGCGCCGTCGGCTGTCCGTCGTTCATCGCCTTGGCCTCGGCCTTGAGGATGCGGGCCGACTTGCCCGCGGACCGGGCCAGTTCGGGCAGCTTCTTGGCGGCCAGGACGGCAATGACGACGATCAGGATGACCGCGAGTTCGCTCAGTCCGAACACGGAGGGGCCGCCCGTCAGACGTTGACGCCGAAATCGGCGGCGATGCCGGCGAGCCCGGAGGCGTATCCCTGCCCGACGGCACGGAACTTCCACTCGGCACCGTGCCGGTACAGCTCGCCGAAGACCATCGCCGTCTCGGTGGAGGCGTCCTCGGAGAG
Source organism: Streptomyces canarius (assembly GCF_014650735.1). Taxonomy (NCBI): domain Bacteria; kingdom Bacillati; phylum Actinomycetota; class Actinomycetes; order Kitasatosporales; family Streptomycetaceae; genus Streptomyces; species Streptomyces canarius. The sequence continues at coordinate 8,774 of NZ_BMVN01000014.1, read as the reverse complement.
GTCATAGCGGGCGATCTCCGCGCCACCGGCCTGGTTGACGATGCGGATGAAGGCGTTGCGGACCTGGCCGAAGCTCTGGCCGCGGCTCTCGGCGTCGTGGATGGACACGGGGAAGACGATCTTGTCGACCTCGGCGGGTACGGTGGCGAGGTTCACCTTGACGGTCTCGTCGTCGCCCTCGCCCTCACCCGTGAGGTTGTCGCCGGTGTGCTCGACCGACCCGTCCGGGCTGGTGAGGTTGTTGTAGAAGACGAAGTGCCGGTCCGAGAGCACCTTGCCGGATGCGTCGAGCAGCAGCGCCGAGGCGTCCAGGTCGTAGTCGGCACCGGTGGTGGTCCGCACGTCCCAGCCCAGTCCGACCAGGACGGCGGTCAGGCCCGGCGCCTCCTTGCTGAGCGAGACATTGCCACCCTTGGACAGGGAAACTCCCACTGCTCTCCTCCTCGGTGAGACGATGACGTTCCAGAATGAATCTACAGGACTGTAGAAGGAGTGGGGGTGGTCGGGAGTTCCTACGACGTACGGCTCCCGACGTCCACGGCAGCGGAGGCCGGACAGGTGTGAGGTCCGGGGTCGGCGAACGCGGGAATGTTCGCCGGACGGGTGCGGTTGGAAGGGGCGTGATGGTGAAGGGAACAGTGTCCCCGGGCCTCATCCACCGCATGCGAGGACGATCGTTCGGCTGAAGCCCCGCATTGCCTTCCGCCGCGTAGGCGACCGCCCTTCACGATCACACCCGTTCGCGGGTTCAGCCCCGGCCGGTACGCCGGCCGGGGCTCTGCGTGTCAGTCCCCGGTACCCGAAGGCCGTGTCCGTTCGGCAGTGCACGCACGGCGGCGCCTGGCTCCGCGGCGCGGCGAGGGACTGCTCGCGCGTGGCGGGCCGGCCACGGCCGCGATTCCTCGCGGCCCGGCAGCCGCCGACGTGGACGGTGTCGACGTTGTCCCGGTCGGGGCCGTGCTGGGTCAGCCAGTCAGGCGGGGCCGGCCGCATCTGTGCTCCCTGGCGCGCCGCTCCGCCTGCCGCCGTTCCTCCTCGGCGGTCCAGCGGTCGATGAGCTCCAGCTGCCGGGCTGCCTGCCCCGTGTCTTCGCTTACCCAAAGAACCGCACACATGCGCTATCGAACGATGCGCCGCGTCGACTACCTCACCGGCACCCAGGAGCGCAGCCTGCGCTGCATCCGCCAGCACATCGCCGGCCACGGCCGAGGCCGACGGTGCAGCAGATCGGCGCGGCCGTCGGCATGAGCAGCCGGGCATCCGTGCACTGCCAGCCGGTGCCGATCCCTTACCGGTTCATGGCCGGGAGGCGCAGGCGTCCGTCCTGGACCTCGGCGATCCGGTCGACGGCGGTGAGGTGGGTGCGGTCGTGGGTGACCAGGACGGTGGCGGTGGCCTGCTGGTGGGTGAGGCGGGCGATGAGGTCGAGGACGGCGGCGCCGCGTTCGTGGTCGAGGGCGCTGGTGGGTTCGTCGACCAGGAGGACGGTGGGGTCGTTCATCAGGGCACGGGCGATGTTGACGCGCTGGCGCTGGCCGCCGGAGAGCTGGTGCGGGCGGCGGCCGGCCTGGTCGGCGAGGCCGACGGCGTCGAGAAGTTCCATCGCGCGGGTGCGGGCGGTGCCGGGTTTGCGGCCGTCGAGCCGGGCCATGACTTGGAGTTGTTCGGCGGCGGTGAGGGAGGGCAACAGGTTGGGCTGCTGGAAGACGATGCCGATCTTGTGGCGGCGCAGTTCCGTCAGTTCGCCGCGGGTGAGACCGGTGGTGCTCCGGCCGTCGATGGTGACGGTGCCGGTGTCGGGGGTGATCAGGGTGGCGGCGACCGCGAGGAGGCTGGACTTGCCGGAGCCGGAGGGGCCCACCACGGCGGTCAGGCTGCCCTTGGGCACCTCCAGGCTGACCTGGTCGAGAGCGGTCAGGCGGGTGTCGCCGTCGGGGTAGGTGAGGGTGATGTCGGTCAGGTTCAGGCTCATCGGAGGCTCCCCAGGGCGGTCAGCGGGTCGACGGAGGTGATGCGGCGAACGGACAGGGCGGCGCCGAGCGCGCCGAGGAGGACGATCACGATGGCCGGGATCAGGACGGTGGCGGGGGTAAGGAGGAACGGCACGGCGGAACCGGATACGAGCGCGCCGACGGAGGCGGCAATGCCGGTGCCGATCAGGGTGCCGCCGACGAGCAGGACGACGGCCTGGCCGAGGGCGTCCTTGAGCAGATCGGCAGTGGAAGCGCCCAGGGCCTTGAGGACGGCGACGTCACCGCCGCGCTGGATGGTCCAGACGGTGAAGAAGGCTCCGATGACGAGGGCGGAGATGGCGAACAGGAAGCCGCGCATCAGTTGCAGGGAGCCGTTCTCGGAGGTGTAGGAGCCGATCGCGGACAGTGAGTCGTCGGTGGAGACCGTCTTGGTGCCGGCCTGGTGGTCGGTGGCGGCCACATCGGCCTCGGAGGTGGTGCTCAGAGCGATGACGGTCGCGGTCGGGCCGTCGTCGGTGCTGGTGGGGGGCGCGGTCTTCCGCCAGGTGTCCAGACGGGTCCAGATCACCGGGGTGTGGCTGAAGTGGGCGTCGCCCCGGACGGCGGCCACCTTCAGATGCCGGCCCGCCAGGGTGAAGGAGTCACCCGCCCCCACGCCGAGATCGTCGGCGGCCGTGGCGGACAGCACCACCGCGCTGCCGGTGATCCTGTTGCTGTCCGGGGCGAGGCGGGAGCCGGGCTCGACGCCGAAGGCCGAGACCCCGGTGCTCTTGTCTCCTGCGGTGGCCTTGGTCGTGGTGATACCCAGAGGCTCGGCGCTTTCGACGCCGGGCGCCTCGGACCACTTCTTCCACTGCTGCGCGGTGACGGTGGAGTTGGAGTACGACAGGTCCTGCCTGCCGCTGGGAGCCTGGAAGGCGATCTTGTCGGCGGGCAGGGACGTGATCGCGGAGACGTTCTGCCGGCCCAGTCCGGCCGTCAGCCCGGACAGCAGCCCGACCAACAGCGTGATCAGTACGATGACAGCCCCCATCAGGGCAAAGCGCCCCTTGGCGAACCTCAGGTCTCTCCAGGCGACAAACACGGCCCTGGCCCGTCCTTTCCAGCGGCGGAAGCGGTATGACCCCACCCTCTTCGCAGGCCCCCTGTGCGCGCGTCTGGCGCAGGAGGGCACTTGGCGGGCTGAAAGACGGCGCGCGGGTTCCAACTTTTGATGGAGGCTCCTGTGGCGTCAGCTTCCGTAACCTGGGACGCACTGTGAACTCTGCCGCCCCTGCCCTCACGCCGACCACCCGGACCCTGGCCTGGTGCCTGCACCTGCTGGTCCTCGGCCTGCTCGCCCTGGCCGCCGGCCGGTCCGTGGCCGACGACCGCCCCCACGCCGGATGGGTCATCGCTGTGGCAGCAACGTGCGGCCTGGCGTACGCGGCGGGGCCCACGCTGCCGCGCGTACGCCGCTCGCGGCGGGCCGCCGCCTTGTGGCTGGCCACGGTGGGCGCCTGCTGGCTGGTGCTGCTCGCCTTGTCCCCCGACGCCGTGTGGGTGGCCTTCCCGCTCTACTTCCTCCAACTCCACCTGCTGCCCGGCCGCGCCGCACTGGCGGCCGTGGCCGCCACCGCCGCCGTGGCCATCGCGGGCTTCGCCGCCCACCAGCACTCTTTCAGCCCCGCCATGGCCATCGGCCCCGCCCTCGGCGCCGCCGTGGCCGTCGCCGTGGTGTGGGGGTATCAGGCCCTGTACCGGGAGAGCGAACACCGGCGTCGACTGATCGAGGAACTCACCACCACCCGCGCCGACCTGGCCGCCGCCCAGCACACCGCCGGCGTGCTCGCCGAACGCGACCGCCTGGCCCGCGAGATCCACGACACCCTCGCCCAGGGCCTGACCAGCGTCCAGCTCCTGCTGCGCGCCGCCGAACGAGCGCTGCCCCACACCCCGGAGAACGCGGCCCGCTACGTCGACCAGGCCCGGCAGGCCGCCGTCGACAACCTCGCCGAGGCCCGCCGCTTCGTCGCCGCTCTGACCCCGCCCACGCTGGAAGGCACCACCCTGGCCGCGGCCCTGGAACGCTTGTGCACCACCACCTCCGCCCGGCACCGGATCACCGCACGCTTCCACCTCACGGGCGACCCCGCCCCGCTCGCCACTGCGTACGAGGTCGCCCTGCTGCGCATCGCCCAGTCCGCCCTGGCCAACACCGTCCAGCACGCCGAGGCCACCACCGCCGAAGTCACTCTCAGCTACCTCGGTGACCACGTCGCCCTCGACGTCGTCGACGACGGCTGCGGCTTCGACCCCGCCGTCCTGCCCGTCCTCGACCCCGAGGCCGGCGGCTTCGGGCTGGCCGCCATGCGAGCCCGCACCCGGGCCCTCGGCGGCACTCTCACCATCGAACCCGTCCCCGGCCACGGCACCGCCCTGGCCGTCCAGCTGCCCCTCACCCCGCTGTCCGACACCGATCCCGAGGCCCGCCCGTGACCGACGACGCACCCATCCGCCTACTCCTGGCCGACGACCACCCGGTCGTGCGGGCCGGACTGCGCGCCGTGCTGGAAACCGAGCCCGGCCTCGACGTCGTGGCCGAAGCCGCCACCGCCGAGGACGCCGTCACCCGCGCCGCCGAAGGCGACATCGACGTCGTCCTGATGGACCTGCGGTTCGGCAAGGGCATGGGCGGCGCCGAGGCCACCTCCCAGATCACTGCCCAGCCCGGAGCCCCCCGTGTGCTGATCGTCACCACCTACGACTCCGATGCCGACACCCTGCCCGCCATCGAAGCCGGTGCCACCGGCTACCTCCTCAAAGACGCCCCGCCCGAGGACCTGGCCGCCGCCGTACGCACCGCAGCCGCCGGACGCACCACACTGGCGCCCACCGTCGCCGACCGGCTGATGAACCGCCTGCGCACTCCCGGCACCGCCCTGACCCGACGCGAGACCGAAGTTCTCGCCCTGGTCGCCGACGGCTTGTCCAACCAGGCCATCGGCGCACGTCTCCACCTGACCGAGGGAACGGTCAAGTCCCACCTGGCCCGCGTCTACGTCAAACTCGACGTCGACTCCCGCACCGCCGCCGTCGCCGCAGCCACCGACCTCGGCCTCATCCGGCGTTGAGCCGGGTGCATACGGCATCCCGAGCCGCCCGTGACGCCTCGACCTCCGTGAGCTCATCCCGGGCCCGGGGGTTGAACGGGTTGCTGGCGAGCAGCTTGAGCTCCACCTTGGCCGGAGGCCGTTTCGCCTCACCGTTCATGATCTGCTGGCGCGTACGGATGCGGCGCGGCGCCTTCCTCTCGCCGCCGTCCTCCTCATCCACGCTGAACCCGCGGGTGATGCGCTCCGGAGGGGATGTCATACGGCCGGCTCCTTCGCCAGATCGCGCATCACCCGCGCGTCCTCGCTGTCGGACGCGTACTCAGGCAGCGGGATCTCGCCGTCTGCCGCCTCCCGTCCCTCCTCCGGATCACCGATCACGGCGAGGACTGCCGGGGAGCTGCTCTTCTCCCCTTCGTCCCTGTTCTGCTTCACGAGCTTGCCGCGGCGGCTGTCATAGGCGTTGAGCCCGAGATCCCCGGCCGCTTGGTCTGGTCGCCCAACCGGAGCCGGTCTGCCCGGCTCCACTTCCTCGGCGCGTGGGGACGGTCACCGACAGCGGCTTCCCGGTCGAGAGCGCCCGCGCCCGCGTCCTCTCGGACCGCGGTTTCCTGCGAGCCCTCGCACACTTACGCCGGCACAACAGGCGCGTTCTGCCCCGCGACGTGGGCAAGCTGGGCCTGTGCCGGTTCAGGAGCCGCCCTCTGACCCCTTCACCGTCTTCGAGTAGGCGTCGTGCCAGGCCGCCTTCGCCCCGGAGTCGCCGATCCGGTAGACGTCCACCACCGCCCCCGCCGCAACAGCCAGCGAGAGCACGCCCACGACGATCCGGACGGGCAGCGCGGACCAGCGCGTGCCGCCGCCCTGTCCAGGCTTCGCTGGAGCGCGCCGACCCGTCCACCACACGATCGCCGCCAGCACGAACAAGCCCAAGGCCCAGGGCAGCAGGCCGTCGCCCAGCTCGGCGTGCCGGCGTACCAGGGCATCGTCGTCGACGTGCCGTTCCAGCCACTCGCCGGCGTGCGTGGTCAGCGGCACGCTGACCAGGGCGACGAGGGCGAGCAGCGGCAGCAGGGGACCTAGCCGCCGCCCGGCGCGCGGCCACAGCGCAGCCGCGACCAGGGCCAGAGCGGTCAGGGGTATCAGCACGACAACCACATGGACCAGCAGGACGTGGCTGGGCAGACCGTTGATCAGAGTCATTCATGCGCTCCTGAGAAGGTAAGGGGCCCGTCAGCCTGGCACAGCAAGCTCTCAGTTGCCTCTCAATCGATCAAGCCAATGGGACGCGTGTGCTCAGCCCCTCACGGTCGGTCCAGCCAGCCGTCGGCCACACCGCGGTCGGCTGGTCCGGCAGGCTGCGCGTGCCTGTCGTCGAAGCGGTAGGTGAGGTGGTCCACGACGTCGACGACACCGCCCAGCAGGCGCGTCAGGATGACGGCGAGAGCGGAGCCGCCGCGTCGTTCCAGCTGTCCGGTGAGCGTGACCCCACCGTCGCACCGCGATCGCCGACGTCACCGAGGAAGGGTGCAACGGCGGCGCCGTACGATCCTCTGGCCTGCTGAAGATCGGTCTCGCCCACCCGCATTGGCCGAACCGGCACCACCTCCGACGTCACTCCCACCCACAGCGGCGAGGGCGAGCTCACCCTCTCCGCCGTGCTTAGCCCTGCGATCGACGGCGTCGGCTCCGCCACCGCCCATGTCCGCAGCGGCCTCCCGCGACCGCCGGCCTCGTGCCTTCCTCTCCGGTGCGGGGCCGGACCGTATGTGAGGCCGCTACGTAGCCGAGGGTCGGGCTCATCCAGTACTCCGCTTCCCACACAGCCCAGCTCTCCGGCTTCTCGCCCACCGGCAGCAGACCGCCCGTGTCCGGCGGGCCGTCGTCGGTGCCGTTCACGATCTCGGCCACGAAGGTGCGATACGGCTCCGGCAGCACCCCACCGTGGTCCGCCGCCCCTGTGTCGCGGCCCGCACAGAACCGCAGATGCGATGCCGAATTCGCTTCGCCTCACGTGCTGTGGCGTGTCAGGGCCCAGGTAGGGCGGGGACGTGGAGGGGGGGCCGCGCTCGCGTCGCCGTGGCGGCTTGGAGCCACCGGGTCAGTTAAGGTGCCCGCGTGCCGGGCTAGCCATCGGGCGAGGGGGTCTACCTCGTCGGTGGGGTTGGGGCCGGTGTTCGCATCGAGTGCGTCGGTCAGCAGGGCAGCCAAGTCCTGTTCGGCTGCGGCGTGTTGGTACTCGCGGCGCCCGCACCTGAAGTGTGGCTTTTGTAGGTGAGTTTCGAGAACGTCTGTTGCTCGGCGGGGGCGAACGCCCGGTTCCACGGGAAAGTGATGTCGCTAGACGATGCGGCCGGCCGGCGGGGACGAACTGCCCGTGGTCGACGAGGTCCTGGCCCCGGCCCGTCAGCTCGGGCCGCGGCGCCGGGCGACGAGCCCGTCACCGCCCCGGACCGCCCGGTGCCGACGGGGAAGACCGGCGCTGCCGGTCCTTTACGCCCAGACGCCGGCCGAAGAGGGCTTCAAGGTCAACGCGCTCGCTCCTGGCCTGCGGGCCAGCGATCTCACCCCCGGGGCCGCCGCTGCCGGCGGCGACCCGGCCGAGGCCGCCCGGGGCGCCCTGCGCCTGGCCCTGCCGCCGGACGACGGGCCCCACCGGTGGCTTCTTCCCCTGGGACGCAACGAAATACCCCGTCTCCGGGCGTGGTTGATCGCCTGCGTGGTGCGTACGTAGACTCGCTGACCTCTTGTGTGAGCGACCGACGACGGTCGGGCAGAGGGTGGAGCGCAACGCATGGCCCAGGTGGACAAGGTCCGAAAGCGGTTGGCCGGTGAGCTGTTGCCGGGCGAACAGGTTCAGTACGGCATCCTCGCTTTCAGGATCGGCGGAGTTCGCAAGACCATGATCGGTGGGGCCGCGGGTATCGCCGGAGCGGCTGGCGCAGCGGCGGTGAACGTGGCCACGAGCGGTGCCAAGGCCGATGTTCCCGCCGCGCAGCTTCCCTTGCCGGGCCGGTTCATCGTCGGGCTCACCGATCAGCGCCTGATGGTGTTCTCGATCGGGGGATTCTTCGTCGCCAAACCGAAGAAACTGCTGCATTCCTACGCCCTGGACCAGCTTGCATGGATGTCCGAGCCCGAACTGATCGCAGGTGTGGCGCAGGCACTCAGGGTCTTCATCGGCGTGGCGGATGCAGGGGTGTTGAGTTTCGAGTTCCCACGGTTGCAGGTCGCCGAAGCCCGCAACATGGTCAGGCGGATCGAGAGGGACATGCCCACTCCTCAAGCGTAGGCCCGTCATGTCAGCCGTCACGCTCCCGCCGCCTGACACAGGCTCCGGGTGTCCGTTCCGCCGGCCGGAGACTTCGCTGAACTGGCCGACTCGAACTCGTCTCCCAGGTGCCGTCGACGACCCACCTGATCAGTCGTTCGCGGGTGGTCTGGAACGGGCCGGGTTCGGCGGGGAGGTCCCGCCAGGGGGAGCTGGTGCGGTGCTTCCGCGCGATGGCCTCACCAGCACGATGGTGGTCGGCCCTCCGCCGGCCACGGACCGGTTCTGTTCTCCCCCGTGGAGCTCCCCGTCGGCGTCCTCACCGCCGCGGTGGGCGCCCCGTACCTGATGTGGCTCGTCGCGCGTAACCGCAGCCGCTCCGGAGGCAATCCGTCATGAGCCGTACCTCAACCAGCCGTCTCGTGGCGCGGGATCTGA